>CAMNCV010000063.1 GCA_946534585.1 uncultured Prevotellaceae bacterium | reverse complement strand
TATTAATCTTATAACAGAACTTTTCACACACTAAAGCGTGACCATTCTAATCAACGCATACGCATGTTCGCCCAATATGGGTAGTGAGCCTGGAATGGGCTGGAACTGGGTTCTTGCAATTGCGAGACATTGCGAAGTGTATGTCATTACAGAAAGTGAATTCAAGGAGCGCATAGAGGCTGTACTGAAAACATCAGGACTAAAGGCAAGGATACATTTCTTCTATAATCCTGTTTCAGAAAAAGTGAGGCGTATGTGCTGGAATCAAGGCGACTGGCGTTTTTATTGGTATTATTGGAAATGGCAACGTAAGACTGCAAATATAGCAAGGGATATATGCCTGCAGCAGCATATAGACATAATACATCAACTAAACATGATAGGTTTTCGCGAACCAGGATGTTTGTATGATGTTGCCAAGGAATTTAACATCCCAATAGTCTGGGGACCAATAGGCGGATTAAAACAATTTCCGCTGAAATATGCAAATAATTGGAAGATGAAGACCTTCCAATATATAAAGAACAAATTAAACATACTACAGATAAAGTATTATCCACGAATAAAACATGCCCTAAATAATGCTGATGCATTAATCAGTTCCATTCCAGATAGTTACCATGCTATAAAACGATATGTAGGATTAGAATCTGTTATCATACCCGAAACGGGATGCAAGGATTACATCCATAATGAAAACAGAAGGTTTGACGAAGATATCCTGAACATCGTATGGGCTGGAAAATTCGATTATCGCAAGAGAATAGACATTGCTATAAAGGCCATAGCGAAGAGCGGAAACGAAAACATACACTTACATATATTTGGAACGGGTAACAACAACCAAGTAAACGAGGTGTCGTCTTTGATAAGTACATTGCACATAGACAGTCAGGTAACGCTTCATGGCAACACTTCCCATGATGATGTGGAGAGAGCCATGCAGTCTGCCCACCTCTTCTTCTTCACATCTGTCAGCGAAGATACATCTACCGTGGTGCTTGAGGCCATCAGCAACGGCTTGCCTGTATTGTGTTTCGATACCTGTGGCATGTCTGCCGTAATAGATGACAGCGTTGGTAAGAAAATCTCTTTGTCAAATCCTGAACAATCCATAAAAGAGTTTGCGCATAGCTTAAATTATTTCCATGAAAACAGAAATGAACTAAAGATATTCTCTGACAACTGTCGCAAAAAATCATCTGAATTATCTTGGGAGAACAAGGGGGATATTATAATGAATATATATAAACAACTGACAGAACAAAAAATATGAAATACGATTATCTTATAGTTGGTTCCGGTCTTTTCGGCGCCACTTTCGCATATAAAGCAAAAAAAGCCGGTAAGAAATGCCTCGTGATTGACAAACGTCAACATCTCGGCGGTAATATCTACTGCGAAGCCATTGAGGGTATAAACGTACATAAATATGGAGCACACATATTCCACACTTCAAACAAGGAGGTATGGGACTTCGTAAACTCCATCGTTGAGTTCAACCGATACACCAACTGTCCCGTGGCAAACTATAAAGGCGAACTGTATAATCTGCCTTTCAACATGAACACCTTTAACCGTATGTGGCCCGATGTACATACACCGGCGGAAGCTGAGGCAAGGATAAACGAGCAAAAGGCAGAAGCAATAGCTGCTTTGAAAGGTCAAGAACCACAGAATCTTGAGGAACAGGCACTGACACTCGTCGGTAAGGATATATTCAATAAACTCATTAAAGAATATACCGAGAAACAATGGGGACGAAAGTGTACCGAGCTACCAGCCTTCATCATCAAGCGTCTGCCTGTTCGCATGATATTTGACAATAATTATTTCAACGATAAATATCAAGGCATACCTATCGGTGGATATAACAAACTCATCAACGGACTTCTTGAGGGCGTAGATTGCAAGACAAGCACCGATTTCTTTAATTCAGAATACAAGGACTGGCGCAAATATGCCGACAAACTGGTATATACGGGCGCTCTCGATGAGTATTTCGATTACAAACTGGGGAAACTCGATTGGCGCACGGTATCGTTTAAGACTCGAATTGAGGACATGCCAAACTATCAGGGCAATGCCGTCATCAACTACACTTCGCATGATGAACCCTACACTCGCGTCATAGAACACAAGCATTTTGAGATGTTTGGCCAGGAAGTGTACCAGTGTCCGAAGACCGTCATAAGCGAAGAGTATTCTACAGAATACAAAGAGGGTATGGAGCAGTTCTATCCTGTCAATGACGAGCGCAACAATGCTTTGGCTGAGCAGTATCGCAAGCTTGCAGAGCAGGAGAAAGACGTCATCTTCGGCGGCAGACTCGGTCAATATCGATACTTTGACATGGCTCCAGTGATTGAACAAGTCTTGAGTTATGAGTTATGAATTATGAGTCATGAGTTTCTTCTTGAAGTTTAGTCTTATACCAGCTTATCTTTGGGATGCTCTGTGGGCACCTGTATGGAAGGCATGCATGAAACATTGCGGACGCAACGTATACCTGCGTCCAATGTCCTCAGACATCAAAGGTTTGCAAAACCTCTCCATTGGTGACGGCACGTCCATTCCCAAGGGCAGCACTTTCTATTGTACCAAAGCTCCGCTGACTATTGGAAGAAAGGTCATCTTCGGACCGCATCCCACTATTATCACTGGCGACCACCGTATAGACATTATAGGCAAATACATCATTGACGTCACTGACGATGAGAAACTGCCGGAGAATGATGCTGCTGTGGTAATCGAGGATGACGTGTGGATAGGTGCTAATGTGACAATATTGAAAGGTGTCACCATAGGTCGCGGTTCTGTCATTGCCGCCGGAGCAGTAGTAACGCAGTCTTTCCCCCCCTACTCCATCATCGGCGGTGTGCCAGCCCGACTGCTGAAGATGAGGTTTACGGAAGAAGAACAAAAAGAAAACGACATTTTATTATATTCCGAAGAAAACAAGTCTTTAGAGTAATCCGAGCAATCCGACTATTCTAAGTATTCTGACTATTCCGAAAACTCCGATTATTCTGAAAACTCCTATTTCACCAACGATATCATGAAGAAAGTATTAGTCGTAGGCAGTGCAAGAGAGTCGTTCGGCGGCGTCAGTTCCACTATCAAACTGATGGAACAAATGCCAGCATGGAAGGAATACTCCTGTTACTGGCTCGGCACACAGATACAGCGCAACTACCTGTGGAAGTTGTGGTATGCCATGAAGTCATGCTTCATGGCTTTTTTTATTATATGGCGATTTGATATTGTTCACTTCCATACGGTGCCCGACCGCATCTGCCTTATAATACAGATGCCCGTCTTCCTGCTCGCCATGCTTGGCAGGAAGAAAATCATCATGCACATACACATGGGCAACCAGCTGCGCAACCATACAGCCAACGAACTCTTTCTGTGGCACCTGCACCGTGCCGACCTTATCGTCTTGCTTGCCAGGAAATGGCAGAAGCTCTTCCTTGAGTCATACAGCAGCATAAAGACTCCTACCACGGTGCTCTACAACTCATGCGCCATGACTCCATACAGCGACTATGCCAATCGCAAGAATACCATCCTTATGATGGCTTATTTCAACGACAACAAAGCTCCCGACCTGTTGCTCAAGGCTTGGCAGACACTGCAAAGCCGTTACCCCGACTGGCATATCTATATGCTCGGCAACGGTGAGGTTGAGCGCTTCCATCAGATGAGTATCGACATGGGACTGCAGGATAGCGTAACCTTCACGGGCTACGTCACCGGCAGGCAGAAGGATGAGTATTTCCACAATGCCTCTATCCTCTGCATGTGCTCTTACGAGGAAGGTTTCCCCATGGTGGTGCTCGAGGCCTGGACTTACGGCATACCTGTCGTCACCACTCCAGTCGGCGGACTGCCAGACGTTATTGAGGAGGGCAGGAACTGTGTCACTTTCCCGTTTGGCGATGCCGACGCACTTGCCGACAGGCTCGCCATGCTGATTGACAACAAACAACAGCGCAGCGATATGTCTGCCTACAGTCAGGAGTTCGTGCGCAACCATTTCTCACCTGAGAAGGTAAACCAAGACCTGCGCAGCATCTATGCAAGATTTTGACCGTTTCGTCATACGCCTGCGCCAGTTTGGTGGCCTGCGCCTGCTGTGGCAATACCTGCGCATGGGAGTGTTGTGGACTGGCATCAGGGAATGCTTCCGCTGCATTGTCAACGGGCAAAGCCTCAAATATATCTATCCTGCCATAACACGGAGGATAGATAAAACGCTGACAGAAAGATATTCAAATGCACCGTTATATACGGAGCCAACAATGCCACACGCAAAGAATGTAAACGATAACGTAATATGGTTCTGCTGGCTGCAGGGCATGGAGAACGCTCCTGATCTGGTTCATGCCTGCCATAACTCCATATTAACAAATATGCCCGACAGTAAGGTGATAATAATTACCGCCGACAACTATCATGATTACGTCACGCTGCCAGACTATATCGAGCGCAAGTACCACGACGGCATCATACCTCATCCTTTGTTCAGCGACATACTGCGCCTCGCCCTGCTCATTCATCATGGCGGCACATGGATTGATGCATCAGTATTGTGCACTGGCAAGAGATATTGGCAAGAGATACAAAGCAGTGAGTTGTTCCTATTCAGATATTTCAAAGACAGCAAGGTAATAGGCACCTCAAACTGGTTCATACATGCAAAGCCAAACAACCCCGTGCTGCGCTCCACCCTCAGTATGCTATTAGCATATTGGCGCGATTACAACTGCACCGTGGAGTACTACATCTTCCACCTTTTCTTCAGCATCGCAGCACGCAAGCACCCAGAGCTGATAAAGCAGATGCCACGCGGAAACAGCTTTGCATTCATACAGTTAGGACAACGAATCACACAGAATTTCAACCTTGAATGGTGGAACAACCTTACCGACAAGGTAAGTTTCCACAAACTCAACTACCGACAAACTACCAAAGCGAGTAAGAACCCTAACAGTTATTACAACTACATTGTCAACAAATACGGAAATATACACTCTGTTCTTTGAACTATTACAAGTTGCCATAGGCATCCGCGAACGCCTGAGCAGGACACTCTCTCCTGACGAATGGGAGCAATTATACATCATCGCCAAGGAGCAGACCCTCGTTGGCATTACCTTTGCAGCCTTGGAACGTCTGCCACAAGAGCAACTGCCCCCACCGCGTCGCATACGCCAATGGGCTGTGAAGGCTGACAAAATACGTGAAAGAAATAAAACGGCATCATTGATGACAGCAAAGGTGTCTGATTACTTCAAGCAAAATAACTTTCACTGTGTAATACTAAAAGGACAAGGAAATACAGCCAACTATCCAAAGCATCTACAGGAACTACGCTCGCCCGGCGATATTGACGTATGGGCATGGCCTATTAAAAAGCAAAACTCATCAAGTAACAACCACGATGTACGCACGGTGATAGAGTTCTGCCAGTCAAGGAAGAAAGGCGAATACATATACTACCACAACCTCGACTTTCCTATACTCAAGGATATACCCGTAGAGGTACACTACCGTCCCACGTGGCTATATCATCCCCTACACAACCATCGCTTGCAGAGATGGCTCCGTCAATACAAAACAAACGGTGACTTTATTGAATATGAAGGATACAGCATACCTTCGCCACAATTCAATGTAATATTCCAACTGCTCCATCTTTATAAACACATCTTTGAGGAAGGCATAGGACTGAGGCAGTTATTAGACTACTATATATTACTTCTAAATGATGAGTCAAGAGCTTCTTCTCCATCTTCCCTCATAGACGACTTTGGCTTAACAAAATTCGCCAGTGCAGTGATGTATGTATTACGTAAGGTGTTTAACGCTGATGAAGCAATAATGATTTGTCAGCCAAATATAAACAGAGGTCGCCAGTTGCTCAGCGAGATAATGCTCAGTGGTAACTTCGGACAGTACGACGAGCGATACAAATGGGCAGAGGTGACCAACGGTTCTATGCGCTACCGCGGACTGCCCTACGCATGGGCACGACTGCGCCACAATATGCAATTCCTTCACAACTACCCTTCCGAGGTGATATTTGAACCACTCTTTCGCATCTATAATAAACTGTGGCTATGGCTACGACTATGGAAGCGTGAATAAGTCTGACGCTGAACAAAAAACTACAGAATAAGCCCTGTGTAACAACACGTTACATGGGGCTTTTTAATTAGTATCTGATTACAACATTAATAAGCAAAAAATTTGGTAATATAACAAAAAATATATAACTTTGTATGCGATTATGAAAAAAGAAAATACGACAACGGAGGCAGTCAAGGATACTGCTCCACAGAAAGAAAAGAAGACGACAGTAAGAAAGGCTACGACCAAAACAACTACGGCAAGGAAAACCACTACGAAGAAATTGTCAGAAAAGAAATCTGCCACCAAGACAAGCAAAAATGCTGAAGCAAGAAAACTCTCTCCGCGCAAGGTGATGAAAAAGGGTGAAAACATTCAGGCAGATAATGAGGAAGTGGTAACTATGACTGAAGCACAGATGCAGGATGTTGCGTTTGAGCAGACGGAGTCATCGGCAGGGACCGTAGTTGCGGAGCATACAGTCAGCCCTGAACCGACAGCCATCGAGTCTGAAAAACAAGAAACGGAAGTGATGACTACGGAGGTCGAAGCAACGGAAGTCAGCGGAACTGATATCAATCCCGAAACCATTTTGCCTACGGAGGCGAAGTCGTCGCCAGTCAATGACCGTCGGCAAAAGCCTGAGCGACAGGAGCAAAAGATACTTCCACTGCCGCAAATGGAAATTCACGATATTGTTGAGTTGAGTCAAGCTCCACAGCGTGCCATAGTGCTTACAGACCAGCAGATACAGCAGCTGACGCTCGAGGAAATCCAACAGCGTCACTCTTTCCTGCAACACACACTGGCCAACGTGCTTGACTACGACGTGGTTATCAGCGATACCAACATCTGGCTTGAACTGCTACTGGGGCACACCAGCAGCCATTCCGACCCACGCTATAACGCACGTCTGCAGTTTGAGCGCCAGTTGGAGTTCATTTCTAAACTGACGAAATACCGTGGCGGACGCTTCATGATGCTCTCTGAAACCTATGAAGAGATTGACCGCTTCGCCACTATGCAGGACCCAACCGACTATCGCGATGCAGACTTTACAGATAACCTCGTGTGTCTGAACGCTGCAGCGCGTCTGGCTAAGCGACTTATCCTGTCGCAACAGCGCGAAAACCGCCTGCGCATCGACAATATCGGTGCCGAATCCCACCATGCCTCTTTTGCCGACCCAGCTATTATAAGATGTGTAGCCGACTTGTTTGCCGCCGGAAAGAAAGTTCTCATACTGACCAACGATGCCTCGGTAGCAATTCGTTCCATAGGCATCTGCGACGACCTGCAGCGTCACAACAACATCAGCGATGAGGTGTGGAACGAGAAATACGTGCCTATCCGACCCATGGTATTCACATTCGACGACTTGAAACTGCTCGACTACTACACACGACAGTACCATTATATACAGATGGCATCAGGTCAACCATGGATGAACGAGATAAGCCGCAGCATGAATCGCATAAAGCCTGAATCGCTCTCACTATGGCTTGATGCCTTCCGACCAGGCGATAAGCACCGCACTGACAACTTATTCAGCGAACCAACAGAGCAAGACAAGCAACAAAATACGGTCGTAAGGCAAAACCGTCAGCAGAAGCAGAAACCACAGCAGCAGTCTAAGCAAAAGCAGGAGAAACAACAGCCACGACTAGAACAGCCACAGCAGCCAAGACAAGAAACACAAGTCCTGACTGCAGTTGAGGTTACACAAGAGGTCAAGGCTGAACCCACTGCAAGGCAAGAGGTGCAGAATGACCAGCATACCCTACCCACTCCCGTAGCAGAGGTCAACAACGCAGAACCGCAGCAGAAGCCAAAACGCCAACAGCGACGTAAGCCTGCTGTACGCCGAAAACCTGCTACAAAAACGGGTAAAAACACTGCCGATAATGCTGAATAATGATAAAAACGACATTTTTTGCAAAAAAAACTGTAAAAAATTTTGTCAATTCAAAAAATAGTATTACCTTTGCACTCGCTAAACAAAAACAGCAATCCTACAACAACGAGGTGCGTTAGTTCAGTTGGTTAGAATGCCAGCCTGTCACGCTGGAGGTCACGGGTCCGAGTCCCGTACGCACCGCCTCTGTAGATTGCCCATAAAATTAGCAATGAGGTGCGTTAGTTCAGTTGGTTAGAATGCCAGCCTGTCACGCTGGAGGTCACGGGTCCGAGTCCCGTACGCACCGCTGAACGCAAAGAAAATGCTTGACATCCGATGATGCCAAGCATTTTTCTTTTCTATTACTACACGCAACACTTTGACAATTCAGCTTTTTTTCGTAACTTTGCATCTATGGACAAGAACAGCAATTACATAGAGATAAAAAACGCACGCGTAAACAATCTTAAAAACATCTCGGTCAATATACCACGCGACAAGATGGTGGTCATAGCTGGTGTGAGTGGCTCGGGCAAGTCATCGCTTGCTTTCGACACGCTGTATGCAGAAGGACAGCGACGCTACGTGGAAAGCCTGTCGTCGTATGCCCGACAGTTTCTTGGTCGTATGCAAAAGCCTGAATGTGATTTCATCAAAGGTCTTCCGCCGGCAATAGCTATCGAACAAAAGGTCATAAGCCGCAATCCGCGTTCTACTGTGGGTACAAGCACCGAGATTTACGAATACATGAGATTGCTGTTTGCACGCATCGGCAAGACATTCTCGCCCATTTCCAATCAGGAAGTGAAGAAGCATACGCCGGAAGACGTGGTGAAGTGTATGTTGTCTTTTACACCAGGCACACGCTTTATGTTGCTCGCACCGCTCAATATAGTTAAAGGGCGCACAATAGCACAGCAGCTGGAAATGGAAATTCAACAGGGATATTCAAGGATAGCAATAGGCGATGAGGTCATCAGAATAGATGACTATCTTGAGGAGAAAAGACACGACGACAACATATTCATACTTATTGACCGCATGAGCGTTGACGATAGTCAGGAGACAATATCACGCCTTACTGACTCATGCGAAACAGCCTTCTACGAGGGTGGAGGCAGCTGCCGGTTGGTTTTCCTGCCGTCAGGACAAACTTTTGAATTCTCCATGCGCATGGAAGCTGACGGTATGTCGTTTGAAGAGCCCAGCGACGGACTGTTTGCTTTCAACTCTCCACTCGGTGTCTGTCCTACCTGCGAGGGTTTCGGCAAAGTAATGGGCATCGACGAGAGCCTTGTCATCCCCAACCAGTCACTGAGTGTATATGATGGATGCGTACAGTGCTGGCACGGAGAAAAGATGGGGGAATGGCTGAAGGAATTCATACGCAGGGCTGCTATCGATGATTTTCCTATCTTTACACCGTACAATGAACTGTCGAAAAAGCACAAGGAATGGCTGTGGCATGGTCTTCCAAGCGATCGAAAACGCTCAAAATACGAGCGTGTAAGTATCGACGATTTCTTCCAGATGGTAAAGGAAAACCAGTATAAGATACAATATCGCGTAATGATGAGCCGCTACCGTGGCAAGACTTTGTGTCCAGACTGCCACGGAACACGACTGAGGAAGGAGGCTTCTTACGTAAAAATCAATGGTAAATCCATAACGGAACTGGTAGAAATGCCTATCAGCGCACTTGCAAAATGGTTTCATGAGCTTCAGCTTGACGAGCATCGTGCACAGGTAGCAAGCCGATTACTGAAGGAAATTAACAGCAGACTACAGTTTCTTTTGGATGTAGGACTGGGGTATCTGACGCTCAACCGTCCGAGCAACACGCTTTCGGGAGGCGAAAGTCAGCGCATCAATCTAACCACGTCACTCGGCTCTTCTCTCGTTGGCTCGCTGTATATTCTCGACGAGCCGTCAATCGGTATGCACAGCCGAGACACTGAGCGTCTCATAAGCGTACTGCGAAAACTGCAGCAAATCGGCAATACTGTTATTATAGTGGAGCACGATGAGGAAATACTGCGTGCTGCCGACTACTTGATTGACGTTGGTCCCGATGCAGGAACCAACGGTGGACAGATTGTGTTTGAGGGAAATGCTGAGGACATAACGAAGGATAGTCTGAAGAAATATCCTCACAGCCACACGGTAGAATATCTCACTCATTCGGAAGAAATACCAGTACCAAAGCAGCGACGACCTTGGAATATGTCAATAACATTGAAGGGAGCACGCATGAATAACCTAAAGGGAGTTGATGCTACAATACCTCTTAATGTCATGACCGTGGTGACAGGAGTAAGCGGTTCGGGAAAATCATCGCTGATTAGAGGCACACTATACCCTGCATTGAAAAGGATTTTAAACGAAGCCTGCGATGCTCCAGGTTCATTCAGTGCTCTCGAAGGAGATGTCAACACCATCAAACACGTAGAGATGGTTGACCAAAATCCCATAGGGAAGAGCACTCGCAGTAACCCCGCCACTTACATAAAAGCATACGATGCCATACGCCAGTTGCTCAGCGAACAACCACTCGCTAAGCAGATGGGCATAACGCCACAGCATTTTTCGTTCAATGCCGAAGGAGGAAGATGCGAAGAATGTAAGGGTTCTGGTGTGGTAACGGTCGAAATGCAGTTCATGGCTGACTTGATGCTGACGTGCGAAGCCTGCCACGGACAGCGCTTTCAGCGTAACATATTGGAAGTAAGATACAACGGAAAGAATGTCAACGACATTCTGACTATGACCATAAGTGAGGCCATAGCGTTCTTCTCCGAAAACATGAAACGCGAGAAGGAAGAAAATGAAAAGAAGACTGATGCGCGTCATCGCACGCAAGGCAGAGTGATAATCAATCAGTTACAAACAATAATCGACCGTCTGCTACCGCTTGAAGAGGTCGGATTAGGTTATATACAGTTGGGACAGTCTTCCTCAACGCTATCAGGTGGCGAGAACCAACGTGTGAAGTTAGCATATTATATTGCACAAGAAAAGCAGGAACATACACTGTTTATCTTCGATGAACCTACCACAGGCTTGCATTTCCACGACATCAAGCGACTGCTTCATGCGTTTGACGAACTCATCAAACGCGGTCATTCTATACTGATAATCGAACACAATATGGACGTAATAAAGAGTGCTGACCACGTAATTGACATCGGTCCTGAGGGTGGAGAGGCTGGTGGCAACATCGTAGCAACTGGCACTCCCGAAGAGATAACAAGAGTCTGTGCAAGCATTACTGGGCAGTACCTGAAGCAATCACTAAACAAATGATAAGAATTCAGAAGTTAAAACCGACGTATAGATATAGCGATCCGAGCATATTGCGAGTCATCATCAGTCCATTACCGTACTGATAATAAAAGACATAGCCTTGCGTACCGAAAAACCACGGACCATTATTATAAAGTACGACCATACGCAGAGTACCATTAAAGGCAATGTTTTTCTTACCGAAATTCTCAAATTTCTTTATGAAATTGCTCTGCTCATCTTCCATATCTTCATCTTTCGTACCTGTTGCCGTATGCTGAAGGAGATAGCCCAGCGAACCAGTCAACTCAGCGCCTGCAAGCCAATTCTTCGCAAATACCCAGTTATAGCCATAACCTCCCGTAAAAGAAAACTCGTCATTTATCTGCTTTCCATACAAAGCATTCGTATCATAATCGGTGTTGTTTATCTCATTCACCATATTTGCGAGTTTCTTCCAATCCACACTCATTCGGTTATGAGCGTATGAAATGCCCAATATCGGAGAACCAGCAGAGCGTAATTGTCTGTTTGACTGGCTGTAAGCAGCCTGATGAGAGAAATGCTTGTAATTAGTAACGTAATAGAAACTGACACGTGTCATACCTACCTTTATGCCATCAAAAGGCTGATCCTGTAACAAGCCAGAATAATCTGTACCTTTGATTGTCAGATTACGAATATTATAGTTTCCGCCCACACGGCGATAAAACAAGTCAAGTCCAAATGCTGCAGAGTACACAGAAGCACTCAAATCCGTATCGTCACCGTTCATAAAAACCGACTTCAAGTCTATATTATAACCGAGAAATGCAAAACGCCAACCGAAAAAAGGTCCGATACGTGTACGCCATTTCGGTGTCACCCTAATATTAAAATCATTGCCTGCATCTAACTGAAACTGCTCAAAGCGCGCAGATAACTGCACCTCTGCACACCAATTATAATTGTCTTGAGTATCTACATAATTGGTATCACGCGGCGGTGAAAGCACTCTGTCAGCGAAGAGATAGGCACGTTTGAACCAACTGGGCTTTTTCTCTCTTTTTGAAAGAGACAAACTGTCACCCTCATTAGCCGTTCCAACGCTATCAAGCACATCAACAACAGCTTCTTCCTGTGCCATCAGTGCAGATGAAACTGCAAGCAAAATATTTAGTATCGTTATCCTCAATCTTATCAGAATTTCCCTAATATTCGGTCGAGTACCCAGTTAGTCGGTGTAGCGCTGAGTGCCGTACACTGACAATCTTTCTTTCCTTGCAACGTCTCGACAACCTCTTTTATCAATGGCAACTGCACATGAGGGGGATTGTCTATCTTTATCTCCTTCACTCCTTCAGATGTATAGAGTCGTATCGGGTCATAGTCAAAAACGGAAAAACAGAGTATTCCCTCTGTTCCTATTATTTCTATGCGGTCTTCCCTACTCGATTCATGCCCTGCAAAACACCAGGACCCACTACCAGGCAAACCGTTTTCAAACATGAAACTTGCACTTACCGTATCCTCTGCTTGGTATAATCCGCCACGGTTGGCAGAAAAACCCTCAGCATGTACTATGACACCAAACAACTGCTGAAGCAAATCAAGCTGATGCGGAGCAAGATCATAAAAATATCCTCCGCCAGCAATATCTGGCTGTATACGCCATGGTCTTTCCTCTGGAGCATTGTAATCAACCTGCCTCGGCGGACACGCAAATCGTATCTGAACATTAAGAACCGTACCAATCACGCCACTTTCGAGTATTTCACCTACTCGCTTAAAGTACGGAAGATAGCGCCGGTAGTAAGCTACAAAACAAGGAATGCCCGTTTCCTTCGACACCCTGTTGACCCTCGCACAGTCATAATATGATGCAGCAAGTGGTTTTTCTACATACACTGGCTTGCCTGCCCGCATAGCCATAATAGCATACGTGGCATGACTTGACGGTGGCGTTGCTATGTATATAGCATTGACTTCGGGATCATCCACAAGCGCCTGAGCATCAGTGTACCATCTGGGAATACCATGACGCTCCGAGTAAGAACGTGCCTTCTCGGCATTTCGGCTCATCACTGCCACAACACTTGACCCTTCTATGATACTGAAAGCAGGTCCGCTCTTCCTCTCAGTGACCTCGCCACAACCTATAAACCCCCAGCGTATGTCCATAGCTAATGTATAAAATGAAGAAAAAGCATAATTACATCTTACTGTCATATGACAAGCAAGATGTAATCACACTTTCACCGTTCCTGCTTACTTACTTCTTTCCCTTATTGGCATCGTCAGCCTTGGCAGCACCTTTCTTATATGCTTTGTTAAGACCAGCGATAATGTCTGCAGTGATATCTATACCCTTGTCTGCATACAGTATATTGTCTCCAGACTTCGATAATATCATGGTATATTTCTTATCCTTATTATATTTTTCTATATAATGCTGCAAGGAATCATGCAGGGCGGCATTAAACTTATTTGTTTCATCCTGAAACTCTGTTCCGAGACGCTGCTGCAGAGCCTCAAGATCGGCATTTTGCTTCTGCAGACCTGCCTGTATCTGCTCTGCCTGCTCACGTGTATAAGCATTCTGCTGCAGCTTCTGCTGGAAATTATTGGCTGCAGACTGCAGAGCCTGTCCTTTCTGCTGAAGCGTAGCCTGAATATTCTTGCTCTTCTTTTCAAGTATCAGAGAATATTCCTTGCAGAACTCATACTGTGTCATTAACGAATCAACCTCCACATAAGCGATTTTCAAATCTGCGGGAGCCTTGCTTTCTGCCGCAGGCTTTTCATCTGCCTTTGGTGATTTATCACACGAGTTTAATGATACGATGCTCACTGCTGCCACTGCTATCGTAGCAAAAAGATTTCTTTTCGTCATTTTTTTTGTTATTATAAAGTTTGTTCGTTTCTGTTTTTTTTATTAACTTTGCAAAGGTAATAATAAATTCCGAATAATGATATATAAAAAAAGTTAAGAGTTAAAGGATAAAAGTTAAAAAAAATATGAACACACAAGAATTGCAGCCAGAGAGGGTGTTTTATTATTTCTCAGAGATAAACAAGATTCCTCGCCCTTCCAAACACGAAGAGCGCATGATAGAATACCTGCAACAGTTTGGTAGTAAACACAATTTGGAGACTATCACTGACAAAGCTGGCAATGTATTGATTCGCAAGCCTGCAACCACTGGTATGGAGTCAAAGGCCACCATAATATTACAAAGCCACATGGATATGGTGTGTGACAAACTCGTAGATTGTAATATTGACTTCATGAAAGATCCTATCAGCACCTACGTAGATGGAGAATGGCTACGCGCCAAAGGTACCACGCTCGGTGCCGATGATGGTATCGGTTGCGCCATAGAACTGGCAATTCTTGCTTCAGACGACATAGAACACGGACCAATAGAATGCCTGTTTACCACTGATGAAGAGACAGGACTGACAGGTGCTAATAACCTCAGCAAGGATATGTTACGCGGAGAAATGCTGATAAACCTTGATTCAGAGGACGAGGGTTTGTTTTACGTATCATGCGCAGGTGGTAAGACTACCACTGCCACATGGAACATTACTGCCACCGAAAGCCCTGACAAGGGTCTTTTTTTTCTTCGTGCTACTATAAAGGGACTTACGGGTGGTCATTCTGGCGACGATATAAACAAGAAGCGTGCTAATGCCATAAAGATACTGACACGCTTCTTATATCTTGAGCAACAGAAGATGCCTTTGCTCCTTGCTCGTTTCAATAGCGGTAAACTTCACAACGCTATCCCACGCGATGGCGAGATTGTCTTTGCCGTACCATTCAGCGAAAAGGAAACCGTAAGAGCCGACTGGAACATATATTGCGCTGAGGTCGAGGAAGAATTCCACGTTACGGAGAAAAGCATTGCGTGGCACATGGAGAGCACTGACTCTTGCAAACTTATACCTCGCCACATTGGCGACAACGTCATCAAGGCTCTGCAGGCCGTACACAATGGTGTATTTGCGGTGGTTCAGGACAATATTCTTGGTGACATCACTGAGACATCAAGCAATACAGCGTCAGTAACGACTACTGATGAGGCTATAACCATCGTCTGCAGCCAGCGCTCAAGCGTGATGAGTAACCTTACGAACATGGTAAACACAGTAAGAGCCGTATTTGAACTTGCAGGTGCCGACAGCATTACCCACAGCGATGGCTACCCTGCCTGGAAGATGAGGAAAGACAGTCACCTGCGCAACGTGGCGCAACAGTGCTACCGTGAATTATTCAATGCTGAACCTAAGGTTATCGGCATACATGCAGGATTGGAGTGCGGACTGTTTGCCGAGCGCTATCCTGCGCTTGATATGCTGTCTATTGGCCCTACGATGAGAGGTGTGCACTCGCCAGATGAACGTCTGCACATACCATCGGTAAACAAAATTTGGATGCTTGTAACTGAGATATTAAAGAAAATATAACAACTGATAACTATACAAAAACAATGAAAAAATACTGTTCCGACCTCACGGTGAAAGCCGTTGACCACATAAACGAGAAATACATACTGTTGCGACTGACGCAGGATGAGCCTCTGCCAGAGATGCTGCCTGGCCAGTTTGTAGAGTTAAAAGTTGAGGACTCGCCTGCTACTTTTCTGCGTCGCCCAATCTCTATCAATAATGTTGACGTACAAAATAACGAACTTCATCTGCTCGTAGCTTTAGTAGGTGAAGGCACTCGCCATCTGGCTACACTGAAATCGGGCGACAAACTCAACGTGATGTATCCGCTCGGCAATGGCTTTACCCTTGCAACGGCATCAGAAAGCATTTCCAAACGATTGCTCATAGGTGGTGGCGTTGGCGTAGCCCCATTGCTGTATCTGGGCAAGAAGCTGCAAGAAGCGGGTCAGGAGCCAACATTCCTGCTCGGAGCACGGTCGAAGAAAGACTTGCTGATGATAGACAGTTTCAAACAGTATGGTCGCGTATTCGTTACTACAGAAGATGGAACAGAAGGCGAAAAGGGTTTTGTGACGAACCATAGCCTATTCAACACAGAACACTTCGATCTCATCTCCTGCTGCGGTCCTATGCCGATGATGAAAGCCGTGGCGCAACTGGCTGACAAACTCGGAACAGAATGTGAGATAAGCCTTGAAAACAAGATGGCCTGCGGCTTAGGGGCGTGTCTCTGTTGTGTAGAAAAAACAAAGGACAAAGGCAACGTTTGCGTATGCACCGAGGGACCAGTATTCAACTCTAAACGCCTCAACCTTTAGGGTGAATCTACTGATTAACATATCAATGATATGAAAGAACTGTATTTTTTTGATGAGACATTCTATTGGAGACGCTCTGGCAAGCTGGCCACGGTGATAGAGGCAGTCATGATTTCGATTCGTTTCCCTTGGGTAGCGTTCCCCGTAAAGGGTAAAATACAACACTATGACCCGCACTGCACTTTAGTTAAGCCTTCGGCTCGTTTCTCTTTGACTTAAGGTGGGTTCTGCATTGCATTTCCTTTAGTTTTGCAATAGCATTGCGATTACACAGTAAAAGCATTGCGATTACCACGTAATCTGTATGCTTTTACGAGGTAATCAGATAGCGATTGCGAGGCATGGGGATTGCATCAAGAAAAAACACCGTCTTTTACCTTGAAAATCTTATAGTCTGACTGCGATGAGGCAAGTATGCGATCAAGGTGGTCACGATTAGTATCTGTAATGAAAATCTGACCGAAATCGTCACTGCTCACTATATTTATTATATTCTCCACGCGTTGTGAATCCAACTTATCGAAGATGTCGTCGAGCAGCAACAGCGGTGTGGTGCGACTCTCTGTACTGCGCAGGAATCCGAACTGGGCGAGTTTCAGAGCTATGACATACGTCTTTGTCTGCCCCTGACTGCCTTCGCGACGCATGGGATAACCACCTATAAGCATCTCCAAGTCATCACGGTGTATGCCGTGAAGAGAGTAGCCCACAGCGCGGTCGCGCAATCGGTCACGCTGAATAACATCGAGCAACCGCCCACGTTGACAATGTGATATATACTTCAACGATACCTCCTCCTTCTCTCCACTGATACGCGTATATATATCATTAAACACTGGTATGAAGCGTTCTACGAAGTCATTGCGCCGCTTATAGACCTCTTCTCCGTTTACAGCCATTTCCTCCTCCCATAGCATAAGAAGCGTCTTGTCGGGTTCCTCATCCATCTTCAGCAGGGCATTACGCTGCTGAAGAGCCTTATTGTAACGCACAAGATAGTCAATATAAGTATTGTCATACTGAGAAATCACGATATCAAGCAGTTTGCGTCGTTCCTCACTGCCTCCGCCTACGAGCATCACATCATCGGGAGAAACTATAATCAGCGGCACCAGTCCTATATGTTCCGAGAGGCGTTTGTAGGCCTTATTGTTACGTTTGAATTGTTTTTTCACCCCTCGCTTCATGCCAGCATATACCTCTTCGCTCGTCTCGCCATCGTCATGCAGATACGAACCCTTAAGCATGAAGAAATCAGAGCCGTGGCGCATCATCTGCGAATCGATGTTAGAGAACATAGAATGGGTAAAACTGAGGAAATACACAGCATCGAGCAAGTTGGTCTTTCCCTCGCCATTGTCGCCTATGAAACAGTTGATATTGGGCGAAAACACGAGTTCTGCATCCGCTATGTTCTTATAATTCAGTATTGATATATTAGAAAGTATCATGTCTTATTTCAATTTTTTCTTGCTGGCAGAGTAAACTTGATTACCACCTGCGCTTGTTGCTGTGAGACACTGATGCCACATCCGTAACACATGGAGGCCTCACCCATCTCGCGCAATATCTGTCTCATAACCAAAAAATCAGTGTCTTGCGTCAGAGAAGAAAACATCTGAGGCAGGATTGTAATCGAATGGCTGAAGTCCGACATCAACACATGTATCTCATGGTAACCTGACTGATTCTCCACAATACTATATTCTGGCTCTGTCCCACTGTTATGGCGTTTCAACAACAGTTGCAGATAATCCATCATTTCGTGATTTGCTACTGTCATTGCATCCGAGTGCAGACAAGGAAACAGTTCACTGACTGTGTACTGTTTTATTGGAAAAAGCCTACACTGAGTACGATCGCTGGTCATCTGCTTTAGCAATAGCATATACAGTTCGCAATAATAATCAGCTATCGGTGTTATTTCCTCCGCTGGTGCAGAGGTCTTAACCATCTGGCTGATACGCGAGGGGTAGTACATTGTCTCGTGCTTCAACACAGACAAATGATTGTCGGTCACATTATTATAAATATGGAACATAGAATACTGTGCATCATACTCAGCTATGCTCTCTTGTAACTGTTGCTTTCTCTTAATCAAGTCCTTACGCTCACGATACACATGGCGCAGGTATATAAACCAGAAGGCAGGCACCATGGCCAGTAAAAGCAGTACGCAAATGGACATAGCGATATTCGCCATACGCTTATTGTGCTCAAGTTGTCCGCAGTATAGTGGAAGGTTTTTATCGGCGGTACACGTTTGATACAACGTAGTATAGCGATAATTATAAAGCAAATATTTGTCCCACTCATGCAATGAGAGCGCAGCCACTGCCGTTTCGTTGTAAATGCTCAGCAGCGTAGCACTGTCTATAGGTTCCTTTCGCCTCAAACATTCCTCGCAAGAATCTGCATACTGCATGGCTACGTCACTTCGTCCTTCTACATTGCAGTTGTATAGACTGTCGGCATATCTTCGTATTTCGCTGCCCTGCACACTCACCGCCATACACACAAACAGAGCTATCATCTTAACTACCAACGGCAGGCGGAAACCTATGATTGTTCCCCTACCCTTTTCTGACTTCGCCCATATAGAGCAGACTGAATACGAGGACGACAGTTTACGATAGCGGTCGATTATTCCCCGACAGTTCTGTAGTCCGAAGCCATGCGATTTCACTATTTGGGAACTATCATCTGATATCGGTTTACGGTCAAAGAGATGGTTCACCTGCGCCTGTTCCATGCCTTTTCCGTCATCACTTACGGTTATCTCGACATACCCCTCGGAAACAACAGTTTCAGCATTGATGCTGATATTATGCGGATTTGCCTTAACAGCATTATCTATCAGCGTATTGAGCATAAACAACGTAAGTATGCGGTCGGCTCTTACGCACACTGTTTCATCTGCCTGTGATAGCGACAACGATATGCCCTTGTTCGCTATGTTCCTCTCGTTCTTACGTATTACATCATATAATGACGTAACGTCAAAGACCTCTATACGTGGCGCCACACTACCCTGACGCAGTTTTATCCACTGCGTGAGACGCTCATTCTGATTCACTATTCCATCAGCCAATTCACCAGCATACGCCGTTTGCCCCTTACTCAAGGCTATACGCAGACGGTCAGCCAACGGTAACATACCGCTGAGATATGCCACGCGCGAACGCTGCTCTACAGCAATACGCAGAGCATCAGACCATCGCAAATGCAACATTGCCTCTTGTTCCTCCAACTGTTCCACTTCATCATTATAAGCCCTGCGTTTGCGTTCACGACGCTTACGTAATTCATTAAACAACAATGTCGTCCCTCCGAGTAGTACAAGGAGCAGCAGTGCAGCAACAACACTGTACCAAATGCGACGCGTTGACTCATTCAGTTCTACCATACGCGCCTCCAACTGTCGGTCTTGACGTATATAGTCTTGTATATCAAGATAATCATTGCGATATTTGTCGCTCAGATACTTGTCGTTCAATGCTGCATACGACATAGACATCTGCTGACAGATGGCACTCTTCAATGCGGGTATTGAGTCAACAGCGGGGTTTGCAAGTGCATTGTGGAGACATTCCACCGAACGTTCGGCATTGCCTATGGTGAAGAAACACAAGGCAAGGGAACGCCAAGAGTCTGCCGTCTGATATGGGTTATTAAGATACAGAAACTCACACAATGCTCTCTCGGCCAGGTTTCCTGCAAGCATTGTATCACTTACATTCTCCTCGTTCATATAGCGCAACGATGCTGGATCTTCCTGCTTCACAAGCGAGCAGATACTGTCGCTGAGCAGATATTTACTCAGCAACTTCATTGAAATTCCTTTATATAATGAATAGTTTCTGCGAGTAGAGATGATATAGCACTGCACAAGGCAGTCATATCCACTAAGTATGCTGTTTTTGTTTGTAGCTATATTATATGGGCGATATGCCACATCGCCTCGATGACAAAGATAGTCAAGCCACAACAACGTGTCTGTATTCAAACTCAGCATGACATTATTGGCCATACTGTCCATCAATTCACGAGCTTCCTTGCGGTTGCCTGTCTGTATGTAATAGTCCGTAAGCACCAGATAGTAGCGTCCTACTTCCTTGTCAAAAGAACTATCATGCAGTGCGTTTATGAGTTTCTCTGCCTTGTGTTTGTGTACATAAAAACCAAGATTGTCCGCCTTCAAACGACAACGATGCATCTGCTCGACTTCCGTCTGAAGCATATCGCCACTCTCCGTCTTTCCCCCATTAAGACAAGAAACACAGAGGAAAGCCAGAAAAAAAAGGCTCCACAAAGCCAATATATACTTTGTGGAGCCATTATTTTGCCTGTATTTATGCCTTAGCTGCTGCACAGTAGCCAAGAGCCTCCTTACATTTATCTGTAATATACTTCCAGTCACCTGCAGCAACCTTATCCTTCGGGAAGAGCTTAGAACCCATGCCCACACAGAATACGCCAGCCTTAAACCAGCCTTTGAGGTTCTCCTCTTCTGGAGCTACACCGCCTGTAACCATAATCTTCGACCATGGCATTGGTGCCATTAAGCCCTTGATGAGGTTTGGACCTACAACATCACCCGGGAACACCTTTGTAAAGTCGCAACCAACCTCCTGTGCCTTACCTATCTCTGATGGTGTAAGACATCCAGGGCAGTATGTCACGCAACGACGGTTGCAGACTACAGCAATGTCAGGGTTGAACAGAGGACCTACAACGAAGTTCGCGCCAAGCTGAATATAGAGTGAAGCCGTAGGAGCATCAACTACAGAACCGATACCGAGTGCAAGTTCTGGACATTCCTTTGCTACCCACTTTGAAAGTTCACCAAACACCTCATGAGCGAAATCGCCACGGTTAGTGAACTCGAAAGCACGCACGCCACCATCGTAACAAGCCTTGATAACATTCTTACATATCTCAACGTCCTTGTTGTAAAAAACAGGAACCATAGGTGCCTCGGCAATCTTTGCCATCACCTGAAACTTATCGAATTTTGCCATTATTCTCTATTTGTTTAACTTTATTTGTCGTTCAGCCGTTTAGGACAACTACAACCATATCATAGAATATCATCCAAACGACCAAACGACTATTTATCTAACATTCCCGTCTTAGCGCTGTACACGACCATTAGCATTACCACCGGCGAGAGACTCTACCTCTGAGATACCGACGAGGTTGTAGTCACCATTGATAGTGTGCTTCAGTGCTGATGCAGCAACAGCGAACTCAAGTGCCTCACCTTGTGTTTCCTTAGTCAACAAACCATGGATAAGACCACCAGAGAAAGAGTCGCCACCACCTACGCGGTCGATGATTGGATTGATTTCATAACGCTTTGACTGGTAGAATTCCTTACCGTCATAAATGAGAGCCTTCCAGCCATTGAATGTAGCAGAGAATGACTCACGCAGTGTAGAAACAACATACTTGAATCCGAACTTCTCCTTCATCTGCTTGAAGATACCTTCATAACCAGCAGCGTTTGTCTCACCGCCTTCTACATCTGCTTCTGGTTTGAAACCAAGACAGAGTTCTGCATCTTCCTCATTACCGATACATACGTCAACATACTCCATGAGAGGACGCATGATAGAGATGGCTTTCTCTGAAGTCCAGAGCTTCTTACGGAAGTTAAGGTCAACAGAAACCGTTACGCCATGGCGTTTTGCAGCCTGACAAGCAATCTTTGTCAGTTCCGCAGCCTTATCCGAAATAGCAGGTGTAATGCCAGACCAATGGAACCAGTCAGCACCTTCCATGATTGCATCAAAGTCGAAATCAGAAGGATCTGCCTCTGCAATAGCAGAATGAGCACGATCATAGATAACCTTTGAAGGACGCATCGAAGCGCCAGTCTCACAGTAGTACAGACCTACGCGGTCACCACCACGAGCAATATACTTAGTGTTAACACCATAACGACGCAGAGAGTTTACTGCAATCTGACCAATTTCATGTGCAGGGAGTTTAGTTACAAGGTAAGCGTCATGACCATAATTAGCACAACTTACAGCCACGTTAGCCTCACCGCCACCAGGGATGATACGAAATACATCAGTCTGGACAAAACGATCCTGACCATTCGGAGAAAGGCGAAGCATTATCTCGCCTAAAGTTACTACTTTTGCCATAGTTTCTTTTGAATGAGAATTATAAATTTGTTGTTATTGATAGTATTCGATTTAATTGATTATCCTTGAACCATGCAATCACACAAGATTACAAAATACTTTGCGAGTACAAAATTAAAAAATATTTTCGAATTAACAAAGAAAAATCAATAAAAAACTTACTTTTAATGTGTTTTTCACAAAAAATACCACTGTGTATTCGCACAAATCAGTTTTTTTTAGTATTTTTGCAAAACGTTTGGTGTGTAATCACACAAACTACTCGACAGCTTAGCAATTTAGGGTTTAAAAAGAACAAAATCTAAAAAAAATGCCAACGGAACGCATAACCATCAGAGACATCGCAGAAAAAGCGGGCGTATCAGCTGGAACGGTGGATCGCGTATTACATAATCGCCCCAACGTATCAAAGAAAGCATTAGACAAGGTAAACAAGGCATTGGAAGAAATGAAGTATGAACCCAATGCTTATGCCAGTGCATTGGCGAACAGTCGCAGATACGACTTCTTCTGTCTAATGCCGAAACATGAAAGCGAAGCCTACTGGGAAGAAGTAGAGCAGGGACAGAAGAAATGTTGTGACGTAAGACGCGATTTTCATGTTCACGTCACCTTTAAATATTATAAGCGCAATGACCTCGAATCCTTCAAGGAGCAATACGAGAAAATACTGGATGCCACACCAGATGGCGTCGTAATGGTTCCATCAAAACTAGACTACACTAAGCAGTTCACTGACCAGCTACACAGCAAAGGAATACCATTTATAATGCTTGATTCATACCTACCAGACCTTCGTCCACTTGCTTTCTATGGTCAGGATTCCTTTGCAAGCGGTTACTTCGCCGCCAAGATGCTTATGCTGATAGCACACGAAGAAAAGGAGATAATGCTCATGAAGCAAACACTTGACGGTATAAACGTTGCAAGCAAGCAACAGGACAACCGCGAGGTAGGCTTTCGACATTACATGACTGACCACTTCCCCGACGTAAAAATAAATGTGCTTGACCTACCATACCAAAGCACACGCAAGTTGCATACACAACTACTCGAGAATTATTTTGCGGAACACCCTGACACACACCACTGCATAACTCTGAACTCAAAGGCACATCTCGTAGGTGACTTTCTATTGCGCACAAACAGGCGCAACGTACAGATAATGGGCTATGATATGGTAGAGAAAAATGCCAAGTGCATACGCAACGGTAGTATCTCTTTCCTCATCGCACAGCATGGATACCAGCAAGGTTACTATAGTGTGGATGCACTCGTACGCGCTATAATTCTCAAAAAAGACGTAACACCCGTGAATTATATGCCAATTGAGATTTTGTCGAAAGAAAACGTGGATTTCTATCGCAGAACACAGATTTAATCCTGAGAGACGAAGGCTGAGAATTCTTTAACGCAGAAACATAAGATAATAAACGAATACAAAAACATTTAATCGTAAATCCAATAACTATGGAACAAGCATTCCTTAAAATCAATCCTGCAGACAGTGTAGTGGTTTGTCTGCGAGCCATGAATAAAGGTGAGATTATCGCCGTGGATGGCAAGGAAATCTCATTATTACAAGACACGCCAGCAGGTCACAAAGTGCTTCTCACCGACAAGGCCGAGGGCGAGGACATAATAAAATACGGATATCCTATCGGTCACGCTCGCACAGCACTCAAAGCAGGCGAATGGGTAAATGAAAACAACCTCAAGACCAACCTTGCCGGCACGTTGGAATACACTTACAATCCTATCAACGAGAAACTAACCATCGCCAAGGAAAACCGTACATTCAAAGGATATGTACGTAAGAATGGCGACGTAGGCATTCGTAATGAGATTTGGATTGTGCCTACCGTAGGTTGCGTAAACGGCATTGCCGAGGAAGTGGCAAAGCGCCTTGAGAAAGAAACAAACCTCGATGGCATTGATGCCGTACATGCCTGGCATCACAACTATGGCTGTTCACAGCTCTCAGAAGACCACGAGGCCACACGCAAGATACTGCGTGACATTGTGCTTCATCCTAACGCCGCAGGTGTATTGGTACTCTCTCTCGGTTGCGAAAACAACCAACCTGATGATTTCATGGCTATGCTGGGTGACTACGATAAGAACAGAATAAAACTCGTTGTAACACAGAAGGTAGAAGGCGATGAGACGGAAGAATGTATGAAAGTTTTGCGTGAGCTGTATGCACTTGCCAAGCAAGACAAGCGCGAAGACGTACCTGTCAGCAAACTACGCGTAGGACTGAAGTGCGGCGGTTCCGACGGTTTCTCTGGCATCACCGCCAATCCTCTTGAGGGTGAGTTCTCTGACTGGCTCGTTGCACAGGGCGGCACGTCTATTCTAACGGAAGTGCCTGAAATGTTTGGTGCTGAGACAATACTTATGAATCGCTGCGAAACTCGCGAACTCTTCGACCAGACAGTATCTTTGATAAACAACTTCAAGAACTATTTCCTCTCTCATGGCGAGCCTGTTGGTGAAAACCCATCACCAGGCAACAAAGCTGGCGGTATTTCTACGCTTGAAGACAAGGCTTTGGGATGCACACAGAAGTGCGGACGCGCTCCAGTGAGCGGTGTACTTGAGTATGGAGACCGCCTGCAAACCACTGGTCTCAATCTGCTTTCCGCCCCAGGCAACGACCTTGTAGCAGCTACGGCATTGGCTTCCGCAGGATGCCATATGGTATTGTTCTCCACTGGACGCGGAACGCCATTTGGCACTTTCGTACCTACGATGAAGATTTCAACGAACAGTGATCTTTATCGCCGCAAGACTAACTGGATAGACTTTAACGCAGGCCAACTCGTTGATGGAGGAAAAACAATGTCAGACCTTGTACCTGAGTTTATCAACAAAGTACTTGCCGTAGCATCAGGTGAGAAGGCGCGCAACGAAATCAACGGTTACAGCGAGATTTCCATATTCAAGAATGGTGTAACACTATAAAAAACGAGAAAACAAAGAAAAGAAAAGTATGATAACCGTTAGACCAGCTAATCAGTCAAACGATTATCATACTTTTTGATTTTATCGTAAAGATAGCAAAATATTTGGCTATTTCGTGGAAAAATAGTAACTTTGCACCTTGAAAATACGGAACACATCACGTAATTATCAGAAATCAAGTAAATACACAATGAATATCTTAGAACTATCAGAACAGGAAATAGGACGCAGGGAAAGCCTGCAGGAATTGCGCAACATGGGTATTGAACCATACCCCGCAGCAGAATACCCAACAGATGCTTTCTCTACGGAGATAATCAGCAGTTTCGTAGATTTGCCGACAGAAAAGGATGCAGAAGGAAACGACATCCCTGGCAAAGCCACACCAGAAAATAGTCGTATGGTATGCATTGCCGGTCGCATGATGAGCCGTCGAATTATGGGTAAAGCTGGTTTCATAGAACTACAAGACTCAAAAGGGCGCATACAGGTATATGTGCAGCGAGATGCAATATGCCCAGATGACGACAAGGATCTATATAATAAGGTATTCAAGAAATTGATGGACATCGGCGATTTCGTCGGGGTGAAGGGTTATGTATTCCGCACACAGACTGGAGAGATTTCCATCCATGCAATGGAGCTGGTAATGCTGTCGAAGTCTTTGAAGCCACTGCCAATAGTAAAGTACAAAGACGGCGTAGCATACGACAAATTTGATGACCCCGAACTTCGCTATCGTCAGCGATATGTTGACCTTGTTGTCAACGATGGTGTAAAGGACACGTTCCTCAAACGTGCAACAGTAATTCGCACACTGCGTCGTGTGCTTGACGAAGCAGGCTACACAGAAGTAGAAACCCCTACCCTTCAGAGTATCGCAGGAGGTGCGAGTGCACGTCCTTTTATCACGCATTTCAATGCACTCAACATACCTATGTATATGCGCATCGCTACGGAATTGTATCTTAAGCGTCTTATCGTGGGTGGCTTTGAGGGCGTATATGAAATAGGCAAGAACTTCCGTAACGAGGGTATGGATAAGAACCACAACCCAGAGTTCACTTGCATGGAACTATACGTCAGTTACAAGGACTATAACTGGATGATGTCATTCACTGAGAAGTTACTTGAGGAAATCTGCGTAGCTGTAAACGGAAAACCCGAGACCGAAGTTGACGGCAAGGTGATTTCATTCAAGGCACCATTCCGTCGTCTGCCTATCCTCGACGCTATCAAAGAAAAAACAGGTTTCGACTGCAATGGAAAGACGGAAGACGAGATACGCGCCTTCTGCAAAGAGAAAGGTATGGAGGTAGATGAAACCATGGGCAAGGGTAAACTCATCGACGAACTCTTCGGTGAGTTCTGCGAGGGTACGTTCATTCAGCCTACATTCATTACAGACTATCCAGTTGAGATGTCACCACTGACTAAGATGCATCGTTCTAAGCCAGGACTTACAGAGCGTTTCGAGTTGATGGTCAATGGCAAGGAGTTAGCTAATGCTTACTCTGAGCTCAACGACCCGATAGATCAGGAAGAACGCTTTATTGAGCAGATGAAACTTGCAGACAAGGGCGATGATGAGGCTATGATAATAGACCACGATTTCCTGCGTGCACTGCAGTATGGTATGCCTCCGACATCAGGCATTGGCATAGGTATTGATCGTCTGGTAATGCTCATGACTGGCAACGCCTTCATTCAGGAGGTATTGTTCTTCCCACAGATGAAACCAGAAGCCAAGGTACCACAGAGCAACGTGGCAGAGTGGGCAGAGATTGGAGTAGCAGAAGAATGGGTTCCTGTGCTTCGCAAGGCTGGCTTCAACATGGTACAGAACATCAAGGATGAGAAAGCACAGGGTTTACAGCAGAAGATTGGCGACATTGTGAAGAAATATAAACTTGACATGCAGAAACCATCTGTTGCTGACATACAAGGCTGGATTGACAAGGTAAACTCATAAAACTTGCAGGCATACAGACGTGTTTAACTGCGGAAAAATAGCAATCATCGGTGGTGGTAGCTGGGCTACTGCCATCGCTAAGATTGTGGTGAACAATACTCACCGCATCGGATGGTATATGCGGCGTGATGACCGTATTGAGGATTTCAAACGCATGGGACACAACCCTGCATACCTCACGAGCGTTCATTTCAAATTAGACGAGATTGACTTCACTTCTGACATCAATCACATAGTACGAGAATATGACACGCTTGTATTCGTCACTCCATCACCGTATCTTAAGAATCATCTTAAGAAACTGAAACTGAGCCTGCGTGATAAGTTTATCGTCACAGCCATAAAAGGCATAGTGCCTGATGAAAACCTTGTCTGCTCTGAGTATTTTCATGAGGTATTCGATGTGCCACACGACAATCTTGCTTGTATTGGCGGACCATCGCACGCGGAGGAGGTTGCCATGGAGAGATTATCATACCTGACCATTGGATGTTCTGACAAAGACAAAGCATCTGCCTTTGCTGATGTATTACGCGGGCGCTTTATCAAGACGAAGATATCAAGCGATGTAATCGGTATAGAGTATTCGTCTGTACTAAAAAATGTATATGCCATTGCCGCTGGTATTTGTTCTGGTTTGAAATACGGTGACAATTTCCAGGCCGTGCTTATGGCCAACGCATTGCAGGAGATGTCGCGTTTCCTCACGTGCGTACATCCTATCGAACGAAGGATAGAAGACTCCGTATATATCGGTGATTTACTCGTCACGGGCTATTCCAACTTTTCACGCAACCGCACGTTTGGCACTATGATTGGCAAGGGATATAGCGTGAAGTCAGCGCAGATAGAGATGGAGATGATAGCCGAAGGATATTTCGGCACAAAGTGTATGAAGGAGATTAACCGACATCTACATGTAAATATGCCTATACTCGATGCCGTATATAATATACTGTACGAGCGCATAACACCAGAGGTAGAAATAAAACTACTGACAGATTCTTTCAGATAAAAAAAGAAATTGAATTTACCAGAGTACACAAACATAAAGATGCGTAAGACGCATGACAACGAGTATGAGGTACTTGACGTCCTGCGCCAGCGATTTGTAGCCTTAACACCCGAAGAATGGGTAAGACAACATTTCATCAATTACCTTGTAACAGAGAAAGGCTACCCCAGCGCATTATTAGCCAACGAAGTAGAACTGTGCGTAGGAGAAAAGCGCTTACGTTGCGACACCGTATTATTTGACAGAATGCGGCAGCCGCAGATGATTATTGAATACAAGGCCGAGAGCATAACAATAACCGAAAAGGTAATCACACAAATAATGACGTATAACATGCTTCTGCATGTAGACTACCTAATCGTAAGCAATGGCAATACACATCTCTGTATGTATTACGACACAGAAAAGAAAAGTTGGGAATATCTATCAGACATTCCTTTATACAATCAGCTGAAAAGGAATATAGGCAAGTAATATGGGAAGAAATAAGTATTCACAGGGAGAAATTGGGCAAATTGCACGTCTGTTGCGCATGAAGTGTAAGGGCAACAGACTGAAGCAGAAAGAAATCCGCCATGTGCTCCGCACTGATTTTGAGTTTAACATTTCCGACTTCAACGAGCCAGGCAAGCCGTTTGGTCCTGACGAACTATACGCTGCCATAGACCGTCATGCAATCCAGATACTTGATGATGCTACCATCGAAGCGATGAAAGCCAAGCGTGAGCGCGACCGACAACGCGATGAAGAAGCAAGACTCAAAGCCGCAGAAGGTAATGATCAGCAGACAGAAACGACTGATTGGCAACAAGCCATGAAGGAGTGGAACGACTACTACAACAAAGAATAGTAGCAGCATTATCGTTTCCGAATTAACCACAGATTATATTCCCCACCCCTTACGTATCATATAAGCGAATAACGAGGATGAAAACATTCGTTTTTCATCCTCGTTATTTTGCTGTTACTATGTCCGAAAGGGATTACTTCTCTTCTGGAGCCTTGCCAATAAGTTCCATAAACTCATCAAGTTTCGGAGTGATGATAATCTGCGTGCGACGGTTCTTTGTCTTGCCTGCAGTAGTATTATTATCAGCTATTGGGTTGTACTCACCACGACCGCCAGCAGTCAGACGCTTAGGATCAACGCCAAACTTCGTCTGCAAAGCCTGTACGACGCTTGATGCACGAAGACAAGACAAATCCCAGTTATTACGAATGTTTGTCTTTGAGATTGGTACATTGTCTGTATTACCCTCAATGAGTACATCGTAATCCTTGTAGTCCTTGATAATCTTTGCTATCTTAGCAAGCGTAGCATTGGCAGCATCGCTGATTTCATAAGAACCACTCTTGTAGAGCATGTTATCAGACAGAGAGATATACACTACTCCCTTCATCACCTGAACGTCCACATCCTTCATGTCCTCCTTTGAAAGAGAGCGAGTGAGGTTGTTAGTCAGCACCATATTCAGCGAGTCACTCTTTGACTTCACCTCCACGAGATGACGGATGTACTGATTAGACTCGTTAATCTGGTCAACCAGCTTCGCTATGTTAACATTGTTAGAGTTAGCATTATTCAGGCTCTTTGCAAGATTATCCTGCAACTTGGCATTTGTACTCTCGCAAGAGTTCAGTTGCTGCTGCAAACTCGTGATTTTGGCATTAGCGGCAGCCAACTGCTCACGTGCATCCTGATACTGCGTGTTCAGACGGTTGTTCTGCGTCTGACAAGCCTCTAAATCCTTTTTACTTACGCAACTGCTGATGCTGTACATTCCAGCCATCAAAGCAGCAAAAAACAATACCTTTTTCATTCTATGTAACTGATTTATATTATTTGTTTTCGATAATTATACCTTCTAACCAATCATGACAGCCCTGTAATCTCTCCGTTTACCACGTCAATCTTCTGCGCTTGCGGCACCTTTGGCAAACCCGGCATACGCATGATGTCGCCAGCGATTGCCACTATCATCTCTGCACCTGCACTGATTACGAAATCGCGTATCGTAAACTCGAAGTTCTCTGGTACACCATATTTCGTAGCATCGTCAGAGAAAGAGTACTGCGTTTTTGCGATGCAGACGGGGAAGTCAGCATATCCGAGCGATTCTATCATTTTCAGTTTAGTCAATGCAGCCGACTGGAACACTACGTTGCCGGCACCGTATATCTGACGAGCGACCTTCTCTACCTTTGTCTTAACGTCATCGTCATCATTATACTGGAACTGCACCGGTTCTGACGGACTATTCGCTATCTGCTCTACCACCACGTTGGCAAGTTCCACTGCACCCGTGCCGCCTTCCATGAATGCGTTGTTTTCAGCGAATGCCACACCTATCTCCTTACAATGCTGACGCACGATTTCCATTTCTTCGTCAGTATCAAAGGCATAGCGATTGAAACATACCACTACAGTCTGACCGAATGATTGCATATTTCTGACGTGCTTGTCAAGGTTCTTAAATCCTTTACGTAGGCCATCTGCATTTGGTTTCTTTATATCATCAAGCGCCACGCCACCGTGCATCTTCAAGCCCTGCGTAGTAGCCACTACCACCGTGAGTTTCGGATTGAGGCCAGACATACGGCATTTAATGTCAAAAAACTTTTCTGCACCAAGGTCTGCACCAAATCCTGCCTCTGTTATGACATAGTCGCCAAATGTCATAGCCGTACGTGTAGCAATAACGGTGTTACATCCATGAGCTATATTTGCAAACGGACCACCATGCACGAAAGCAGGAGTATTCTCCGTTGTCTGTACCAAGTTAGGGTTCAGCGCCTCCATAAGCAAAGCGCATATACCGCCACTTACGCCCATATCCCTCACAGTAAAGGCCGTTCCGTCGTGGCGAATGCCAAGCAATATGTTATCAATGCGACGACGCAGGTCATCCATATCTTTTGCAAGACACAAAATAGCCATAATCTCCGACGCAGGTGTTATGTCGAAACCACTTTCCATCGTGACGCCATTGGTACGCGGACCTATACCTGTAACTATATTGCGCAGATTGCGATCATTCACATCCATGGTGCGTTTCCATAAAACAGTCTTCAGCGAGAACCCTTCTGACTGATGCTGATAGATATAGTTATCGAGCAAGGCCGAAATCATATTGTGTGCTGCTGTTATGGCATGGAAATCTCCCGTAAAATGCAGGTTTATCTTCTCCATAGGCAACACCTGTGCATATCCGCCCCCGGCAGCACCACCCTTCATACCGAAACACGGACCGAGCGAAGGCTCACGCAATGCGAGCACGGCTTTCTTTCCTATCTTTGCCAATCCCAATGCCAGTCCGATAGAGACCGTTGTCTTACCAATACCTGCCTTTGTTGGAGTGATAGCCGTTACGAGTATAAGGTTGCTTTTCTTTACTCTCTCCTCATCAATCGTAGTGTATGGTATCTTAGCGATATATTTACCATAAGGCTCCAGTGTATCCTCACTGATTCCTATCTGTGCCGCCACATCCTTGATGGGGAGCAGTTTTGCTTCATGCGCAATCTCTATGTCGGTTTTCATGATTATGGATTTTAGTTGTTTTCTGCAAAGTTAAGGATAAATAATGATATTACCAAATATTTTTATTATTTTTTAGAAGAATTCAATTTCTGTATTACACTATGCCTGAGCAAGCCACGAAAAGTATCTTTCCCACGTAAGTTGTCATATCCGTTTGCAAAAGCAATGCTTTTACCATGTAATCGCATTGCTTTTGCATGGTAAACGTTATGTGATTACAACATAAAAGCATAGCGATTACAATACTCTGAAAAAGAGAATGTTATCAAGCTTCTATCCTAAAGCAATATGACACTCGTAAATTACTTATATTACTTAACTATATAGTCTTGTGAACATTCTTTTTTTCTTTAATGACTATTATTTCAGATTTTTTATGTAAATTTGCAGTCGATATGTTTCACCTATTATAAAACAAGATACTAATCATGAAACAACTTATTGCATTTCTGCTGGCGGCGCTGACCGCCATGACCGTCACCGCAAACGATGGTACTTACTATACAAGTGGCAACCAACTTGTACCTTTGCAAGAGACACAAATCAGCATAAAAAAGGAAATATTGACTATTTCCCTGCGTGATAATGGATATGCTGATATCGATGTGTATTATGAATTTTACAATCCTGGTGCAGTTGCACGCGACGTAAGGATGGGGTTTGAAGCAGACCCTCCTTATAATGATTCATACGAATTCTACCCCAATGGGGTACATCCCTACATTGATAATTTCACCGTTGAAATGAACGGACAGAAGATACAATACCAAAACGCTGTAGCATCCGACAAGGAGGACAAGACCTGTTTACTCGACTTAAACGAATGGACATACGATGCAGATGAAGGTATGGGAATGTCGCTGAAAAACAAGAAAAACGGCGAGGTCGTGGACTACTCTTACGTGTACTACTTTGACGCTCACTTTAAGCCTGGCATTAACGTAGTACATCATACATACTCTTATTCTTTGTCCGTTATTGTTGGTATTTCATGGGAGTTGCAATACAAGCTGTCACCCGCCGCACGATGGGCTAACAAACAGATTGATGACTTCACTCTTATTGTAAAAGCAGAAAATACAGCAAAGCACTTCGTAATTCAAAAGAACACGTTTGGCTTCAACAATAAATTCCAGCGTAAAAGCGGCAATGTAAAGATGCGCACTCTGCCTAACAAGTATTCTACCGACATGGAGCAGTGGGAGATTGCAATGCGCAACGCTTCAATAGAAATGCACCTCAATAATTTCGTCCCCAATGCTGAGAAGGAGTTGAATATCACTTCTGCCGATTCTTATTATTGCTTCGGAGCTATCGACGACAAATGCCACTTCGGTGGGTTCTATGACCGCTCTACTGCGTCATTCGTCTATATGGCTGAGACTATTGACAATGATAATATAGTGCCTTCAGATAAGGCATTCCGCCAAAGGATATGCCGCAACCTGCCTTTCGCAAGTCGCGGACACGTGTTCAAAGACGCAAAACTTAAGAAATTCTTTGAAAGCCAGTTCTGGTATATGCCTGATCCTAACTACAAGGATGACACGAGTGATTTCACCAAGGCTGACAAGCAGGTCATGAAACATATCATAGGAAAATTCGACAACAATGACTGAAAAAAAGATAATATACGAAAACCTTGACGAAAAGGACATTCTGATACTTCGCACATTGCAGCAGAATGCCAAGTTAACCACGAAACAAGTGGCAGCGGAATGTCATCTGAGTATGACCCCTGTGTTTGAACGTATCAGGAGACTTGAAAACGAAGGTTATATAAAAAGGTATATCACTGTGCTTGACGCTGAAAAGCTACATCGAGGGTTTATCGTATTCTGCAGCGTAAAACTGGCACAGATGAACAAGGCGGTGGCCAAGGATTTCTGCGAACGAATCAAAGATATACCTGAGGTTACGGAGTGCTATAACATATCTGGCAAGTTTGACTATCTGCTTAAGGTACATTCACCCAACATGAAATATTACCAAGAGTTTATACTGAACGTACTCGGTGATATTCCAAGCCTTGGTTCATTAGAGAGCACTTTCGTGATGGAAGAAGTGAAACATCACTTCGGCGTTGCAATATAAAGGTATGAACAAAGACTAAAAAACAGATAATTTTAGGACTTGAAAGATGCACTTCAATTAGGTGTATATAAAAAAGGACTGAACTCTCTATGCTATGAGAGTTCAGTCCTTTTATTTATTTGTATGTTTTAACGCTCACCTTAGTCAAGCCACTTAATATAGCAGAAGTCCTGACGGTGTGGCAGTTGGTCGTTCTTCGGGTACATACGTACACATGTCTTGAAAGCACCTGCCTTGTCAACAGAAAGTTTACACTCGAAAGTATAGAGGTTTCCTTCCTGCTTTATCATCTTGAATGGAGTAACCTTGTTGATTTCACGATCGGTGCCACTCATATCATTTTTCAGGCTAACGAGTTCAAGACCTACTGCATCATTGAGTCCCTGCTCGTCAATGACATACTGTATAGTATATTCTTTACCAGTCTCTCCACCGCTGGTGAGTACAGACGTATCAGACGAAACGACATTGATTCCATCCCAACGCTCTGCTACGTTTTCCTTCCACTGCGCTATATCCTTGGCCATCTGATACTCGTTGGCGTTAATCTTTGCTGAACGTTCTGCCAGTTTACAGTAGAACTTAGAGTAGTAGTCATCGAGCTGACGCTTCATAGTATAGTGAGGAGCTATGGTTGCAATAGAGTTTTTGATTACCTGTATCCACTCCTTTGAGATGCCGTTCTTGTCCTTATTGTAATACATAGGAACAATTTCATTCTCCAGCATATTGTATATTGTAGCGGCATCGAGCTTGTCCTGATAACCCTGATTCTCGTAAGTACGCTCCTGTTTCAGTGCCCATCCTGCACCCTTGCGATAGCCTTCTACCCACCAGCCATCAAGCACTGACAGGTTAACAACGCCATTCATCTCTGCCTTCTCTCCTGATGTGCCAGATGCCTCAAGCGGACGTGTTGGAGTATTCATCCATATATCAACACCGGAAACGAGACGGCGTGCAAGTTGGAAGTCATAATCCTCAAGGAAAATAATCTTACCAAGGAACTCAGGACGCTGTGAAATCTCATAGATACGTTTGATAAGTCCCTGTCCGGCTCCATCGGCTGGATGTGCCTTACCTGAGAAGAAGAAGAGTACAGGACGCTCTGGGTCGTTCACAATCTTTGAGAGACGTTCCAAATCCGTAAACAACAAGTGTGCACGTTTGTATGTAGCGAAGCGACGGCAGAAACCTATCATCAGCGCATTAGGATTGATACGCTCAAGGAGTGATACCACACGAGCTGGGTCGCCCTGATTTTTCAGCCATGACTCGGTGAACTTCTCACGGATGTACTTCACGAGCTTGTTCTTCAACGCTGTGCGAGTATCCCATATCTCTGTATCTGGACAGTCGTAGATACCATGCCACAAGTCTTCATTTGACTGATCCTCATAGAAGCCTCCCTTGAGGTACTTGTCATACACCTTGCGCCATTCCGTAGCACACCATGAGGGGAAATGAACGCCATTGGTCACATAACCTACGTGGTTTTCCTCTGGATAATAACCATTCCAGATAGAAGAGAACATCTTCTGTGATACCCATCCATGCAACATTGATACGCCATTTACTTCCTGACAAGTGTTACAAGCGAATGTTGACATGCAGAAACGCTCGTTATCATCTTCAGGATTGATGCGACCCATACCGATAAAATCTTTCCACGAGATACCAAGTATTTGTGGGTATCCACCCATATATTTTCCAAAGAGGTCTTTGTCAAAGTAGTCGTGACCTGCAGGCACAGGTGTATGAACAGTATAGAGCGACGAAGCACGTACCACTTCCATAGCCTGATTGAATGTAAGACCATCCTCACTGATGTAGTCAACAAGACGCTGTAGGTTACAGAGTGCTGCGTGACCCTCATTACAATGGTAAATCTGCTTCTTAATACCAAGTTTCTTCAGAAGCAGCACGCCACCGATACCGAGCAGTATCTCCTGTTTCAGTCGGTTTTCCCAATCACCGCCATACAGAGCATGGGTAATCGGACGGTCATACTCTGAGTTCATCTCATTGTCAGTATCAAGCAGATACAAAGTAACACGACCTACGTTTGCCTGCCATACCAAGGCATGAACCATATAGTTCATGTAAGGAACATCTACTACTACCTGATTGCCTTCCGCATCAAGTGTCTTGGTGATAGGCAATGAATTGAAATTCTGGGCATCATAATTAGCAATCTGCTGTCCATCCATTGAGAGGCTCTGCTTGAAATAGCCAAAACGATAAAGGAAGCCAATGCCACACATATCTACATTAGAATCTGATGCTTCCTTGATGTAATCGCCTGCAAGCATACCAAGACCACCTGAGTATATCTTCAGTGAATTGTGAATACCAAACTCCATAGAGAAGTAAGCTACCGAAGGACGTTTAGCATCTGGCTTAACACTCATGTAGTCTTTGAAACGCTTATAAACAGCCTTCACATTGGCCATGATGGCTTTATCCTTTACTATCTCCTCCTTGCGCTCGTATGACAGCAATTCAAGAAGTTGTACGGGATTATGCCCTACTTGCTCATAGATTTCCTCGTCAAGACTGCGGAACATCTCACGTGCATCATAATTCCATACCCACCACATATTGTGGGCGAGTTCGTCAAGACACTCCAACTCTTTTGGCAGAGTTGACTTGACATTAAACTCCTTCCATACAGGAGTATTTGCGTAATCTGCTTTGATTTTCATTTGCTTATTCTGTTATATCTTGATTATTCTATTTGTTTTTCAATGCGAAGTCGTACGCTTGCCAATAATACTTTATAAATTCAGACCATAAGGCTTTCTTTGAAAGTTTGTCAGCCGCAGCACGTGCTTTCTTCACTTGTGATTCTGTCAGTGACGAAAATTCTGAAACTGTATCCTTTATAACATCCGCCACTTCTGAGTAATTATAGTCTGTGCGGTGTATGGTCTTCACTCCATCTGTAATCTCACTGTAACCACCTTTTACGCTATTAGCCCACAAGCCAAAGCCTGCAAGATCCGTAGTGATACACGGCACCTTGAATGCCACCGACTCCAGCGGCGTATATCCCCATGGTTCATAGTATGACGGATATACTGACAAGTCCTTACCAATTATGACGTCATAGTATGGTATATCAATTATACCATCGTTTCCGTTCAGATAGCATGGGATGAAGATCAGTTTCACTTTGTCCTCACGACGATTCCACATGTCGTTGTATTTCATCATACTAAGCACATTGTCGTGTGACATATTATGCAGCCAATGTGTTATCATCGGGCAGTCAAGCGGAGTATCATATTTCTTTCCGCTATCCACTCTTTCCTTCAGGTCTTTACGCGGCTCACCCACCCACGCAGGAACTTCCACAAATGCAAGAACTGGTTTCTTCAGGTTCTTATCGCGGTTCAGACGGTTCATCGCTTCAATAAACACATCTATTCCTTTATTACGGAACTCATATCTTCCGCTTGTACCAATAATAAGCGTATCTTCTGGATATTCGCAACCTGTAAGACAGTTTGCAACATGCAGTATCGCCTTACGTGCAGCTTTACGTTTTTTTGAGAAAGCAGCACCCTTAGGCACGAAATCATCCTCAAAGCCGTTTGGTAATACTACGTCAACTGGTTTATCAAGCAGTTCCTTACATTCCACTGCCGTTATATCGCTAACCGTAGTAAAGCAATCTGCGTATTTGGCAGTCTGTTTTTCTATTGAATGCTTCGACTGCATATTTAGTTCTCCTGCCATCTGGTCACCATTGTAAGCCCATAGATAATCATACAATGGTTTCTGATTACCTGCTATACTGCGACCTATAGACGTGGCATGGGTTGTAAACACTGTACCAACCTTTGGCAGGTGCTTCTTCACATACAGCATACCAAGTCCACACATCCACTCATTGGCATGATATATCACCTTTTTACTATCAAGACCACGGAATTTGTATATAGACTCTACAACTAACCCCGCAGCATAAGAAAACATGCTTGCCTCGTCATAGTCACCGTAGGCATGGAGAGAATCTACTTGAAAATCATTCCACAGTTCGGTATATATAACATCCTTACGTTCAAAATACTGTTTGAAGTCAACCAACACTGCTATTGGCATGCCTGGTACATTCCAACGCCCTATCTTAACGATAAGTCTGTCAGCCTTAGCCTGTACGCGCCAATCAGCCAGCACGGTGTCATCTTCTATAAAAAAGGGTGATTGCTTATCGCCCCAGCAATCGGGACCAATGAATATAAGGCGGTCGGGCATAGCATCCTGTAGAGTCTTTGCCCTGGTTGACAAAACGGTATAAATTCCACCCACCTTGTTGCAAACTTCCCAGCTTGATTCAAAAATATAGTCGGGTTTTTTCATGATATTAAAATTGTGTTTTTATAATTGTGCAACATAGTTATTATTGCAAAGTTACTGAAAAAAAGCAACATTCAATTCTTTATATTATATTTTTATTCGATTTTAGTTAAAAAATTGATTTATATTGAGTGAAGAGGGGAAAAGAATTGAATTAAATAGTTGAAAAATTGAATAATCATGGGACTGTAAGACGGTGAAATTGATAAATATAAAAGTCCCACCCGTATAAAAACAGGAAAGTGAAAAGTGAATAATGAATAATGAATAACGAAAAGTGAAGAGTGAAAAATACAAGTTACGTTTAGACTTATCATCAAGTCTGTGTCATTAGCGTATTTTTCACTCTTCATTTTTCACTTTTCACTCTGAGCGAAGCGAAGCAAAGTAAAGTCTTACTGTGCACCAAGGTACATATTCACTATGGCGTTGGCGTCTGCCATCGTGATGCCATCGTCGCCGTTTACGTTGGCTGCATCCACGT
>CAMNCV010000062.1 GCA_946534585.1 uncultured Prevotellaceae bacterium | reverse complement strand
TCTCCTGTCGGGTGAGGGTCTCGCCCTCCAGCATTTTTGATAATAGAGCTTTCATTATTGTGAGTATTGTATTGTTGTTATTGTCTTAACACAAAAGAGGTCTGTCGCGATGTGCAACAGACCTCTTTTTTATTATAGTTCTTTTATCTACTATATATAATAGGTCAACGCCTCACGACTTTTTGAAATCCTGAGTGCGCCACCACCAATATGTGCTAAATATTTTTTTCATATCACGTGCAAAGTTATGAATAATATATTAAACGACCAAATTATTTTACATTTTTTAATAAAAAATATATGGTATGATATTATAATTGGAAAAAGTTTAGTAATTTTGTAATCATGATTGTAGATATTAACATGAAGGTGAATTCACCTAAGGCTTGGATATTGGCTGCGCGTCCTAAAACTTTGACAGGGGCAATCGTACCAGTTATGTTAGGAGCTGCCTATGCGTGGCATGTGGCAAAGGATTATAACAAGATAGAGTGGGGGGCACTTGCCTTATGCTTTCTGTTTGCTATGTTGATGCAAATAGATGCCAACTTCATTAACGACTATTTTGACTGTAAGAAAGGACGTGATAATGAAGAACGCCTTGGACCACTGCGTGCTTGTCAGCAAGGGTGGGTAACACTGTCTTCCATGCGAATTGCTATCATGGCTACAACAATGGCGGCCTGTATTGTCGGGTTACCTCTTATATATTATGGTGGTTATGAAATGTTGATTGTCGGAGTACTGTGTGTGATATTTTGTTTTCTATATACAGTATGTCTGGCTGGCATGGGGCTTGGAGATTTGCTCGTTGTTGTGTTTTTTGGACTTGTTCCATGTTGCTGTACGTATTATGTCGCAGTGCCTCAGGAATATCAAACGTTACAACAGATGCCGTGGCTGCTTGCTTTAGCTAATGGATTGATGACAGACACGTTGTTATTGGTTAATAACTATCGTGACATTGATAATGATCGAAATGCAGGTAAGAAAACCTTAGTGGTATATATAGGAAAGAAATATACTGAGTGGCTGTTCCTCTATATCGTTCCTATAGCCTTATGCTTAGTATTACTTGAGTTTGGATGGACAAATATGAATATAATTCTTTGTTTTGGCGTTTATTTCTTCCATGTATCTACATGGAATGAATTACGCTCAATTAACAAGGGTAAAGCATTGAATGGTACACTTGGAAAGACCGCTCGTAATATACTTATTTTTGGTGTTTTGATGTCTTTTCTTGTAATAATAGCTGAATAATATAAAAAAAATGTTAAACTGCGTTTGTGTTTACGTGAAGTTATGAAAAAAAACTGTAAATTTGTATGTCATTTGGACTAATAAAGTGTAAAGAAATTTTAAATAGAGATATCTAACAACCAAAATTATTTAATAAACTTAATACAACGTTTTAATGGCTTACACAGAAACAACAACCGTGGGCTACGGCACACGCGTGGGAAACTCGTTCAAAGGTATTGGTACGGGTATCATTATGTTCCTCGCCGGCACAGCATTGCTGTGGTGGAACGAGGGTAACTTCGTAAAGATGGACAAGGCTCTCAACGAGGCCGAAGGCAACTACGAAGAGTTGTCTAACATCGACAAAATCGACGCTGACAAGGACGGCCAGCTCATCTATGCCACAGGCGTAGCAAAGACGGCTGATTCTCTCGTTGATGACCAGTTTGGTATCGGTGTTAACGCAGTGAAGATGCAGCGCACCGTGGAGTACTACCAGTGGGTAGAGCAGGTAAAAGAGGAAAAGAAAGACAAACTTGGCGGTAGTCAGGAAATTAAGAAGACCTACACTTACAAACAGGAGTGGGTCAGCCAGCCAGTGCAGTCTTCACAGTTCAAGGATCCTGCTGCACAGAGCAGAAATCGCAACTTCGTCTTGACAACTGTTGAACCTGAAAGCAAGCAGGCTACGAAAGTTACTTTCGGTGCTTTCGAACTCAGCGAGAGTCAGATTTCAAGCATCTCTGGTCGTGAACCACTCGAACTGAACATCGATTCTGCTAAGCTCGTCAGCATGAGCAATCAGGCTCGCCAAGAATATCAGCGTAATACTACGACAAGTTATGGCATGAGCAACACTGATACTGCTAAGTATGTTCACGCAGATCAGAACGTGTTGTATTTCGGTCAGAACCCAGGAGCACCTGCAGTCGGTGACGTGCGCGTGACATGGACATACGTAAAGCCAGAGAACAAAATCTCTATCATCGCAAAGCAGAAAGACAATTCTTTCACCGCTTATAAAGCTAAGAACGGCAAGACTATACAAATGCTCACAATGGGCACAAAAGCTCCAGAAGAGATGTTCCAGGATGCACATGACTCTAACGACATGATGTTGTGGGTATGGCGCATTGTTGGTATCATGCTCGTTATCGGTGGTCTGAAGGGTATCTTCGGATTCCTTGAGACAATCCTCAAGGTCGTTCCTTTCCTCGCAGGCATCTTTGGATGGGGCGTTGGTGTTGTCTGCACCGTTGTCGGCCTCGTTTGGTCACTTATCGTCATCGCTCTTGCATGGCTGTTCTATCGTCCTGTTATCGGCATCATTATTCTTGCCATTGCAGGCTTCCTTATCTGGGTATTCGCATTCAAGGGTAAGGACAAACTGAAAGAACTGGCAGCAAATGCAAAGAATCGCAGCGCAGCACAGCCGGCAGCTACTGCTGTAGAGGCTGAGCCACAGGCTGGTACTCCGGTTGAGTAAGTATAAAATTAGATAAATAAAAAAAAGGGGAAGAAGGAGTGCTCTCCTTCTCCCCCAATTTTTGTTTATTTGTCATCACTCAATCACAACAAACATGAACACCAAACATATCATATCAGGACTTGGGCTGGTGGCTCTGGCCGTCATAACAAGTGCAAACAGTTGTTCCAATACTTCTCCCAATGCTGATTCTGATAACCAGTCTGCCTCTCTCATTAGTGAGGATACACAGCAGGCAGTTGTCAACGGAAACAGTGTGACGTATGGCTCACATACATACACCGTAGAGGGAACTATTGGCCTGGAAGGCGAAGACAAGAATGCAGATGGCGTGATTGACAATGCTGGTTATCAGGGCAAGGCAACTTCCAAGGTTACATTCACCAACATACCAAGTGGCTACGCAGAATTTGAGGCTGTGTATTCAGCGCTGCTCGGCAAGAGCATCATGGGCACGGTGGCAATGATTCCTATGGCTATGGAGATATATGCGCGAGATAACGCCACAGGCGAGAAATGTGTAAAACTGCTATGTGGAGAAGAAAACTCTTCAACAGTAATCCGTTCGTTGCAGTCGAAATTCAAGGCTACATCAGCCAACGATAACGACCCTTACATACAGCGGTACCTGCCTGCCGCACTGCTTGACGGGGCGAAGCCAGACAATGCCTATACACCCAACTCTCCTTATACTGTATGTATGACGGCCAGTGTCAATAAACCTCAGAAGTTTATGGGTAATGGCAATAATGCTGGCACGGTGCATTACGTCTATATCCTTACTTCAGGAGGATGGGACACGATGCAGCGTTCGGTTGAGATTTTGAAGAAGAATAATTCAGAACTTCACACTGTATTTAACTGTCCTGCTGTCTATGTGCAGTGCCAGTATATACAAGGAGAATGGGCTGGTTTGAAATAAGATACCGATTACCTTGTAATCGCATACTAATTACCTTGTAATCGCATACTGATTACCATCTAATCGCATACTGATTACCGTCTAATTGCATACTGATTACTTTGTAATTGGATACAGATTACGATGAATTTACATTCGGAAGATAAAAAAGCGGATAATTGCACTAATACAATTATCCGCTTTAATATTAAGTAGGTGTACATAAATTATAAAATAATTCTGCACACCTACTTATTGTAAATGAATGTGTTATTCTTTTGCTGTACTATAATTTTATTTTTTTCTTGACGTAGTTTCCCTCATTGCTCAGTCGATTGAGCGATGTTACGACATACATATATTTTGTTTTTCCGTTTTCATAAGGAAGCTTAATCCACGTATCGTTTGTTATTCCCACAATGTGAGTAGGGTCGTCTATGTTGATTTCTTCTTTCGCACCAAATTGATATACCACGTATTTCTCTGGTTTATCACGCCAATCATTGTATTTTGGAGCTTGCCAGAAGAGCATATATCCGTCACTTGTCCATACAGGCTTTAGTTTTGATACCACGCCTGGTTTGGTGTCGTCAATAAAAGGCATAAGAGGTTGCAGTGCTGGCGTCCTCCAGTATTTAGTTCTTAGCATTGTACCATAATTGCCTATATTGTCAACTGCTGCCTTGGCATACCAAAGTACGGTGCCGTCAATATTTGGCAGGATGCTGTGCAGATAATATTTTGTAGCCATCTGATGTTGCTGAGGATTATTCAAATCTGCATTTTTTACGGTTCTCTCCACGTCTTCACCGATGTATAACGGACGCCCTGCAGCATATTGGCTCCACCAGCGTATCAGGGTGTCGTAGTCGGCAGCACGGTGTCCGATTTCCCAGTATAGCTGAGGTACGCAGTAATCCAGCCACCCTTGACTTATCCAAAGTAATACGTCTGCATATAGTTCGTCATAATTCTGTAGTCCATTGGTGGCAGAGCCTCGCTCGGGGTCATTCTTCTGATTTCGGTAGATGCCGAAAGGAGATACACCAAACTTTACCCATGGTTTTACCTGATGTATAGTGTCGTAAATCTGCTTGATAAACAGATTGACGTTATCACGTCGCCAGTCAGATATGTTTGTGAAGCCTCTGGAATTATTTCGGAAATCAATTTCATCAGGAATGACGCAACCTGGGGCAGGGTAGGGATAGAAATAGTCATCTATATGCAGACCATCTACATCGTATCGTCTTACTATATCTGCAGCAATCATGCATATATAGTCACGACTTTCTTGTCTTGCAGGGTTTAGAATGTATAATCCATCGTATGGGAAAATGAGATTTGGTCTCTGCATTGCGATATGGGTATGAGCCAATTCCTTCGTGACCTTTGTCTTCGCACGGAATGGGTTTATCCATGCATGCAATTCCATACCACGCTTATGACACTCCGTTATCATCCATGCCAGCGGATCCCAATATGGTTGTGGTGCCAGCCCCTGCTTTCCAGTAAGAAAGCGACTCCAAGGCTCATATTTACTTTCGTAAAGCGCGTCGCATTCTGGTCTCACCTGAAATATTATGGCATTAACTCCGTCTTTCTGCAGTTCGTTCAACTGATAGGTCAGAGTGCGTTGCATTTCTTCTGTGCCTATGCCTTCAAACTGGCCATTGACACACTGTATCCAAGCACCACGAAACTCACGCTTTGTTATGGCTTGTGATTCCAAAATGAAGCATGTTGACTGCAACATAAGTATAAAAGCCAATATTAAAGGCTTTATGATGTTAAGAGTGTGAGTGTTCATAGTTTTTGGTTTATAGGTTTTCTGCATTTCCTCCAGTCTCAGTTGGTTCTGTTGCAGACTGTGGAGTTGATGTTCCTTCAGTCTGTATAGGATTGCCATTTTCGTCTGTTGCGTCCTCTCCTTCTATTCCGAGAGAATCGCCATTGATAGAGTCGTTGCGCAAACTACTGCTATAATAACACTCGTATGCAGCACGATTGCTTATTCCTGCCGGTGTTTTATATTTACCATGGTACTTCTTGAAATTGTTATCGGCAAGCAGGTATTCAAGGAAATAACCACATAATGGCAATGCAGCACGTGAGCCTTGTCCGAGAGCACCTGTGCGGAAGTGTATGCATCGGTATTCGCCGCCTACCCATGTGGCGCACACTAAATTAGGCGAAGTGGCTACAAACCAAGCATCAGAGTGGTTGTTTGACGTTCCGGTCTTACCTCCGAAATCAGTATCTGTGTATTTTCCGACCCAAGTCCAGAGAGGCTGAGATGTTCCGCCAGCTTCGATAATTCCCGCATGTAACATTTGCTGCATATAGAAGGCCGTTTCTTCTTTTACAGCTTTCTTCGTTTCTGTTGGTGCTTCATATATAGTTTCACCATTGCGATCAACAATCTTTGTAATTAGAATAGCTTGTTCGTGGGCCTGACCATAGTTGGCTATGCAACTATATGCATTAGCCAGTTCCAGAAGATTGACATCACTTGAACCCAGAGCCAATGACGGCTCTTCGTCAAGTTTGCTTTTTATTCCCATCTCGTGAGCGGTATTGGCAATGTTTCTTATTCCCATCTGCTGTCCGAGACGCACGGCAACTGAATTTACACTTCGTGCAAAGGCTGCACGTAGTGGCATGGAATCGCCAGAGAAACGACCGTCAGAATTCGTTGGGCGCCATATTACGTTCTTCTTTTCTTTTTTGTCCCATACTTCCATTTGGAAATATTCGTCGCGACGACGGTCACATGGTGTCAGTCCTTGTTCCATGGCTTCTGTATATACGAAGAGCTTGAATGTAGAGCCAGGCTGACGCATTGACGTTACCTTGTCATACTTCCAGTGGTCGAAGTCTATATCGCCAACCCAGGCTTTGACATAACCTGTCTGTGGTTCCATTGCCACGAATCCGCAGTGCATGAAACTAACCATATAGCGTATGGAGTCCATGGTTGACATTTCCTTTTCTACCTCTCCCTTTTCATAATCAAATACCTTTACTGTATGAGGCTTGTTCAGATAATAGTCAATAGAGTCCTGATTGTTGTTATATTTACTTGCAAGATATTTGTATACAGGCTGTTGTTTTGCAATATCTTCTATGAAATTAGCAATAACTTGATGGTTTTCATCCTGCCAAGGTTGCATTCCTCTCCAATGCTGGTCGAAACGTTGCTGTATGGTTTTCATGTGTTTCATGGCAGCGCGCTCTGCATATTCCTGCATCTTGGTGTCAAGTGTAGTGTATATCTTCAGACCGTCAGTATAGAGGTTTAATCCTTCAGGCAGGATTTCTTCTTTACACAATTGCTTGATATGCTTTGCAATAGCCTCGCGAAAATATTTTGCTTTTCCGTCATAATTGTCTTCAACGTTGAATTCAGAAACGTCAATACCTTTATTCTTTGCTTCAACGTATTGTGCAGCTGTCAAGTCACCATGGACTCTCATATTCTCCAGTACGACATTGCGTCGTGTCAGGGCATTCTCTGGATGTGATATGGGATTGTAATAGGTGGTGGCTTTCAACATGCCGACAAGCACTGCTGCCTGTTCTACAGTCAAGTCCTTGGGCATACAGTTAAAGTAGGTCTTTGATGCAGTCTTGATTCCGAATGCATTATGACCGAAATCTACAGTGTTGGCATATTGTGTCAGAATTTCGTTCTTGCCGTTTTTTCTTCCCATAGTCCAACTGAAATATGCCTCAAGCTTGAGTGCAAGAATCCACTCTTTTGTCTTAAGTATCAGCATTTTAATGCCTGGTATGTTTCCTAATAGTCCAGTGGAGTAGTCTTTGCGCGTGCGGAACATGTTCTTTGCTAACTGTTGTGTTATAGTAGATGCGCCGCGTGCTCCTGCTCCAGTGGCTGCGTCCTTAGCAGCACCAAGCATTCCCAATGGGTCTATACCCCAATGACTGTAGAAGCGCTCATCTTCCGTATCGATAAGTGCTTGCCAAAATACAGGGTTAACTTCTTCATATTCTACTGGCGTGCGGTTTTCATTGAAATATTTTCCCAATAAAACCCCGTCAGCTGAATATAATTCCGAAGCTTCTGGAGTCTGGTGTTTGCTTACCTCTGCCCAACCAGGTGATTTACCGAAGAGCCAAAAGAGGTTAAGGTCAACTGCTCCGAGATAAAGCAGGAATATGACAATCACTGTTGCAAAAGCTGATAATGTCTTTATGTACCAAGGTCTGCTCTTAAAACAGTTTTTGTATAAGTTCCACATTCGTCCCATGGCATTTCCACAGGCAGTTAGTATTCTTGAGAGTATTTTCATAGCGTGTGTAGATTGTATTTCTTCGTTTTTTGAAAAATATTTTGTTTTCTTAGTGCATAGTTAATGCTTTTTTTCAGCAAAGTCATTTATATGCTATTGATAATGAATTGAAAAATTTCATCTGCATTGTCAGGATGAAACCACGTCATCTCTGCGTCTTTCTTATACCACGTAAGTTGTTTGCGAGCATATTCACGTGTATGGCTTTGTATTTGCCTGATGGCCTCTTTAAGATCTAATTCACCATCTAAATATCGGAAAATTTCCTTATAGCCTACGGTGTTTAGTGCATTTTCGTTTCTGTATGGCATAACACCTTGGGCTTCTTCAAGCAAACCATTGTTTATCATTTCTACGACTCTGTTGTTGATACGTTCATATAGTTCGCCATGGTCATAGATGATTTGTCCGCGCTTGATTTTGGCAATCGTGTCGCGTGTTAGTCCTATTTTTATAATATTGAACGCTCTTTTTTTCTTCGTCCCTGTAAGGTAAGAAGAGTATGGTTTGCCAGTTTGATGACAGATTTCCAGCGCATGGATGATTCGTCGAGGATTTTGCTTGTCAATAGTCTCCCAATGTTCAGGGTCAAGGAGTTGCAGCTCTTCCGCAAGACATTCAATACCTTCTGTTTTCAACCTTTGCTTCATCATAATTCGAATATCATCCCTCACTGTTGGTATATCGTCAATACCTTTGCATACAGCATCGATATACATCATAGAACCGCCTGTAAGTAGAGCGATGTCACTCTTCCATTCGTTGAGTAATGACATTACTTCCTGCTCATACTTAGCAGCAGAATAGTAGTCGCTTATGCTTTTCGTTCCTACGAAGTGATGCTTTATGCGTTGTAGTTGTTCATTAGTTGGAGCAGCAGTGCCTATTGGTATCTCACGGTATATCTGCCTAGAGTCTGCATTGATGATTTCTGTGCCTAACTGCTCTGCAAGCGACAGACACAATTCCGTTTTTCCTACGCCCGTTGGGCCTGTAATGACAATAAGCGTATTCATTACCTTATGATGCCGCGCTCTGCTTTCTCTATGAAATCAAGCACATACTGTATTTCTGGAGTTATTTCCATGGTATTGCGCACAGCCTCAAGTCCCTCCTTTATTACTCCCTTAGAGTATATGGCGTTGTAAGCTTCGCGCAGAGCCAGAATCGTTTCGTTAGAGAACCCACGGCGACGCAAACCTATAAGATTTAGTCCAGCAAAGCGTATGGGCTCTTTGCCTGCAATAATGTAAGGTGGAATATCCTGTGAAGTGCGGCAACCTCCTTGTATCATGACATAGCCTCCGATGTGTACAAACTGATGTACCAATACGCTTGCTGAAATAATTGCGCAGTCGTCAACAGTCACTTCTCCTGCAAACTTCGTAGAGTTGCCAATGATGCAGTTGTTGCCTATTACGCAGTCATGAGCTATGTGCATGCTTTCCATCAGCAAGTTGTTTGAACCTACAACGGTTTTCCCCTTCGAGAAAGTACCGCGGCTGATAGTTACATTCTCACGTATGGAATTGTTATCACCTATTTCGCAGGTTGTTATTTCGCCGTGGAATTTCAAATCTTGCGGTTTCGTGCTCAAACTTGCTCCAGGCATTATTTCATTGTTGGAGCCCATACGCAGTCCTTGATGCAGCGTTACTGCGTTCTGCATTATATTGTTGTCGCCAATTACTACGTCGGCATCGATGTAGCAGAAAGGACCTATAATGTTGCCATCGCCAAGTTTTGCATTAGGATGAACATAGGCCAAAGGACTTATCTGGTTTGCCATCTTTTTAATTAGTAATTATAGAATTAATAATTAACAGTTGCTATATATGATAAAAGAATTGATAATTAATTATGCAGAATGTTATAACACTGTAGCAGTTTTGTTTTTAATTATCAATTCTTTAATTTTTATGTTTTTATTTGTTTTTTACAATCTGTCCTGTGAATGTGGCTTCTGCTACCAATGTGTCACCTACGAAAATGTATCCTTGCATAGATGATATGCCATGGCGCACAGGTGCAAGCAGTTCTACCTTGAATATCAAAGTATCGCCAGGTACAACCTTCTTGCGATATTTTACGTTGTCTATTTTCAGGAAATAAGTAGAATATTTCTCTGGGTCATCGAGCGTGTTAAGTACGAGAAGACCACCACATTGTGACATTGCTTCTATCATCAGCACGCCTGGCATCACTGGCTCTTCTGGGAAGTGACCTTGGAAGAACGGTTCATTGCTTGTTACATTCTTTATACCGACGATAGTAGTACCACTGATACTGATAACCTTGTCAACCAGTTGCATCGGATAGCGATGTGGTAGCACTTCGCGTATGCGGTTTACGTCAAGCACAGGCTCTTGGTTAGGGTCGTATATTGGAGCCTGAATTTCATGTTTGCGGATTTCCTGACGCATAAGTCGAGCAAACTTGTTGTTAATTGTATGACCAGGGCGCGTTGCAATGATTCTTCCTTTCAATGGCTTGCCAATTAGTGCCATATCGCCAATGATGTCAAGCAGTTTGTGGCGTGTACATTCGTTCTCCCAAGACAATGGCTTGTGCTGCAGATAACCAAGTTTTGTTGCATCCATGTGTGGCACACCAAGGTAGTCACATAGTTTGTCAATATTCTCCTGTGGCTGTTCATTCTCATATATGACGATGGCATTGTCCATGTCGCCTCCCTTGATAAGTCCTGCTTGTAACAATGGTACTATATCGCGTACGAACACGAACGTTCTTGCAGAAGCAATTTCCGTAGGGAATTGCTCCATGTTTTCGATTGTTGCAAACTGAGAATTGATAAACTTCGACTCAAAAGAACACATTGCTGTAATAGAGAAATCCTCATCAGGCAGAATGGTAATGCAAGAGCCTGTTTCCTCATCTTTTACCTCTATTTTTTTGCGTATGATATAGTAATCTTTTGGGGCATTCTGCTCTTGTATTCCTATTTCCTTTATCTTCTGCACGTATTGTATTGCAGAACCGTCAAGGATAGGAAACTCAGGACCGTTTACCTGTATCAGACAGTTATCTATACCCATAGCATACAATGCAGACATTGCGTGTTCAACGGTACTTATGCGTATATCGTTCTTGCCAAGTACGGTGCCTCGTTGAGTATCGACAACATTCTCTGCAACGGCATCAATTATAGGCATGCCGTCTAAATCAATACGCTGTATCTTATACCCTGTATTTTCTTTGGCAGGATTAAAAGTTACTGTTAAATTCAGACCTGTGTGCAGTCCCTTTCCACAGAGCGAGAAACTGCCTTTTATGGTATTCTGCTTATACACTTCAGTAGTAGTAGTTTATAATTAATATTAGATGATTTATAGTTTCCTATGTTGTATCTTCGGACTATTTTTCAAGTTGTTTCTTCAATTCGTCAATAGTTTTTTGCATCTCATTCATTTGACGATACATATCAGGCAAACGTTTAAACACGGCTTGCGAGCGGAAGTAATTTGTCATGGTCAAAGGTGGAGTGCCTATCAAACTTTGGTCTGATTTCAAACTGCTTGGAACACCTGACTGTGCCCCGAGTTGTACGCGGTCGCCAATCTCGATGTGGCCTGCAATACCTACCTGACCACCAAACATACACCATTCTCCCACCTTAGTAGAACCTGCAATGCCTACCTGTGATGACATAACGGTATTTGCACCGATTGTGGTATTGTGCGCAATCTGCACAAGGTTGTCGAGTTTTACACCCTTGTGGACGTATGTAGCGCCCATTGTTGAACGGTCGATGCAGGTGTTTGCACCAATCTCAACATCATCCTCAATTATTACGATACCAAGTTGTGGTATTTTGTCGTAGCCATGCTCTGTCGGTGCAAAGCCGAATCCATCAGCACCAACAACACTGCCTGCATGCAGTATGCAGTTGCTACCTACCTTACAGTCGTGGTATATTACAGCATTGCTGTAGATTTCCGTATTGTTACCAACGGTTGCATTCTCACCGATGGTTACGTGTGGATGTAATACGCAACCGTCACCGATGGTGACACCTGGACCGATAGCCACGAACGGGCCAATATAGCAATCTTTACCCACCTTTGCTGTAGGGTCGATGAAAGCCAAAGAATCAATGCCTTTCTTCTTCGGTTTCATAGAAGCATACATTTGCATCAGTTTTGCTACAGCTTCATAAGCATTCTTGACACGGATGAGAGTAGCCTTAACGGGGTGTTCCAATTTTATGTCCTCGTCAATCAATACCACACTCGATTCTGTCTGGTATATGTAATTCAAATACTTCTGATTTCCGAGGAATGAAATTGCTCCAGGCTTTCCCCCTTCAATCTTAGTGAATGAGTTGACTTTGGTCTGTGGGTCGCCTTCTACTGTGCCTTGTATCAGTTGGGCTATTTGCTCGGCTGTAAATTCCATCTGTTTGATAATTATTTAATATATGTATTGCTGTAGATGCTCCTGATTAAGTAATAAAAGAATACGATTATATAGTAAGCAATTCTTTCTCCATCTGCTTCTGCAGTTCCTTTGCTTTTTCCGCTGCCACGGAAGCAAAATTCTCTGTATTGTCAGCGAAGATGATACCGCGACTTGAATTTACGAGCAAGCCACAATCTTTTGTCATACCATATTTACAGACTTCTTCAAGTGAGCCGCCTTGTGCGCCTACACCTGGCACGAGCAAGAAATTGTCAGGTGCGACCTTACGGATGTCTTTGAACATCTCACCGCGTGTAGCACCAACGACAAACATCAGATTGTCTGGTGTTCCCCATTGCTGACTTTTCTTTATTACTATCTCAAACAAACGCTGCCCGTCAGTGTCTGTCGTTTGTTGAAAATCAAACGAACCCTTGTTTGATGTCAGTGCAAGCAGTATGACCCATGGCTTTTTCTCCGTTTTATAATCGAGGAAAGGAACTACACTATCCTCGCCCATGTAAGGTGCTACGGTAAGAGCATCGACCTTGTATTCGCCAAAGAAAGTTTGGGCATACATCTTTGACGTGTTGCCTATGTCGCCACGCTTTGCATCTGCTATGATAAACTGGTCAGGATAGTTCGTCTGAATATACTTTACTGTTTTCTCAAAGGCCACCAATCCTTTTATGCCATAAGCCTCATAGAAGGCGAGGTTTGGTTTGTAGGCTACACAATACTGGGCCGTTACGTCGATAATTTGTTTGTTGAATTCGAAGATTGGGTCTTCCTCTTTAAGCAGGTGCTGTGGCACTTTTGCAAGGTCAACGTCAAGTCCTACACAGAGAAAAGACTTTTTCCTGAATATGTTTTGTATTAGTTCTTGTCTTGTCATAATTTCTTATTATTTGTCTTTTGGCATTTCGGTGTAAGGAATGTCCTTAAACTGCTGCTTTTCTTGCTGCAGTCTCGTTATGCGCTCGATAAACTCAGAGACGGGCACTGTACGCTCATCCTCTTTGTCACCTTGCTTTTTTATCGTAGTGAATACTCCCATCTTTCTACAGCTCCGCCTCCTTCATTCGTTCTGCATTTTCTGCCACGGTCAGAGCATCAATCATCTGTTGAATGTCACCACCGAGGAAACCGTTGAGGTCATGGGTTGTGAAACCAATTCTATGGTCGGTCACGCGTCCTTGTGGGAAGTTATATGTGCGAATCTTGGCCGAGCGGTCGCCAGTTGAAACAAGCGTTTTGCGTCGGTTGGCTATGTCATCCATATACTTCTGATGTTCGCGGTCATATATATATGTACGCAGGCGCGAGAGCGCACGCTCTTTGTTTTTAGGCTGGTCACGTGTCTCTGTACATTCTATAAGAATTTCCTCAGTCTCACCAGTATTGGGGTTTTTCCACATATAGCGGGCGCGAACACCAGATTCAACCTTGTTCACATTCTGACCACCAGCACCGCTGGAACGGAACGTATCCCACTTAATCTCGCCTTCGTTTATCTGCACGTCAAAAGGCTCCGCCTCGGGTAATACAGCTACGGTTGCAGCCGATGTTTGCATACGTCCGTTGCTTTCTGTTACGGGCACTCGCTGAACGCGATGCACTCCAGATTCATATTTCAGTATGCCATACACTCCATCGCCACTTACGGCAAAGTCTATTTCCTTGAAACCGCCCACAGCACCTTCGTTGGCATCTGTTACGCTCAGATTCCATCCCTTGGAATCACAGAAGCGTTTATACATGTTGAATAAATCTCCTGCAAAGAGACATGCTTCGTCACCTCCAGTGCCTGCACGTATCTCCATCTGCACATTTTTTCCATCCTCAGGGTCTTTCGGCACGAGGGCTATCTTTACCTCTTCTTCGATAGATGGAAGTGCTGCTTCATTCTCGCTAAGCTGCTCGCGAGCCATCTCTTTCATCTCAGGGTCAGACTCATTCATTATTATGTCCTTAGCCTCGTCTATCGCCTTAAGGCAACTGATATAGCGCTTGCGAATAGCCATTATGTCACCCAGGTCTTTATATTCACGTGTTAGTTTCACGAAACGTTGCTGGTCGGCAATGACTGATGGGTCGGTAATCAGCGTGGTAACCTCTTCGTAGCGAGCTTCAAGGCCGTCAAGTTTCTGTAGTATGCTATTGTTGTCCATGTTGCTTTTAATAGTTGAACTCTCCATACTCACTCTTGATGGTCAGCGACTTTGCGCCTTCTTCGATGTGACCTATTATCTGAGCATCAATATTGAATGATTTGCTGATGTCAATAATCTTTTGCGCTTGGTCAGGTCTGACGTATATTTCCATGCGATGTCCCATGTTGAATACCTTATACATCTCCTTCCAATCTGTACCGCTCTGTTCGTGTATCAGTCGGAACAATGGTGGTACGGGGAACATATTGTCCTTAATAACCCGACAGTTGTCACTGACAAAGTGTAACACTTTTGTCTGTGCACCGCCAGTGCAGTGTACCATACCGTGTATTTCTGGTCGCATTTCGTCAAGTATGCGCTTGATAACAGGAGCGTAGGTGCGGGTAGGGGAGAGTACGAGTTTACCGGCATTAACAGGAGAGCCGTCTATTTCGTCCTCAAAACGGCAACTGCCAGAATATACAAGATCCTCGGGTACAGCGTGGTCATAACTCTCGGGATATTTGTCTGCATAATACTTTGCAAAGACATCGTGGCGTGCAGAGGTTAATCCGTTGCTGCCCATTCCGCCGTTATATTCTTTCTCGTATGTAGCCTGACCAAAACTTGCCAGACCTACTATTACGTCATCAGGACTGATATTGGCATTATCAATCACATCACTGCGCTTCATGCGGCATGTGACCGTAGAGTCAACGATGATAGTACGTGTCAAATCCCCCACGTCAGCAGTCTCTCCACCAGTGGCATAAATGCCTACGCCCATATCGCGCATTTCCTGCAATAGCTCGTCTGTGCCGTTGATTATTGCAGAGATTACCTCGCCTGGCACAAGCATTTTGTTGCGTCCGATTGTGGAACTGACAAGAATATTGTCCACGGCACCTACACAGAGCAGGTCGTCGGTATTCATTATGAGCGCATCTTGTGCAATTCCTTTCCATACGCTGAGGTCGCCCGTCTCCTTCCAATACATGTAGGCGAGGCTTGACTTTGTACCTGCACCATCGGCGTGCATGATGTTGCAATATTCTTGGTCGCCTCCAAGTATGTCGGGTATTATTTTGCAGAATGCCTGCGGAAATATGCCCTTGTCAATGTTCTTGATGGCGTTATGCACGTCTTCCTTTGCGGCGCTTACGCCACGAAGCATATATCTGTTGTCCATTGTGGTTTTATGTCTTTCGTTTGTATTATATGTATATTTTGTGCAAAGTTACACAAAAATTATGAATTATCCAAAATTAACGGCTGTTTTATGCAGGCTGTTTTTAACAGAAATACCTATGTTTGTACTTTGATTTTACTGTATTCACCTGAAATACAAATAATTATATCTATAATAAAACTTGTAGCCGTCTTTGAGATCGAATTTCTCTCGTTTTTTTTGTGTTTTAGGTAATAGAAATAGCAAAATGTAAAGAAAAGAGTTCTTTTGCTTTCATTTTGTATTTTTAATCCATCAATATACTGCTTTGAGGGAAAAATAATTAAGACAGCATGAATAATATGGGGAATTTTCGTGAGACAGCATTTTGCTGAATAGCAGTATATTACTAAAAAATGATTGTTTAAGCAACAAGTAAAGGCTATCTAATTAGATAGTAATCACATTCCTTTTAGCTTGTGAATACATAGCTTTTACACAGTGAGAACTATCCAATCACATTGTAATGTTGATGCAATTGCGAAAAATAACCACGTTAATAACCAAAATAGTGATTATTTGTTTCAGAAAAGTAGTTTGCGTATTGTGATTTTATTCTAAAACGCTTGTTTGAAGAAATATTTTTAATTTAGCAAATAGTAAGTAAATACGCTATTTTTGTTGCATAATGATATTTTTTATATAAACAAATAATGTCACAAAAAAAAGAAAATAAAGAATTTATTCATTAAAAGGGTTGCGATTTCCAATTTTTATTGTTAACTTTGCCATATAATACGAGAAAATTCATCAAAACTATGGAAAAGCAAAATTTTGTCACCATTGCCGATTTGTCACGAGATGAGATTATGTATCTCATCTCCATGGCTCAAGAGTTTGAGCGTCATCCCAACAGGGAATTGCTACGTGGTAAAGTGGTGGCTACATTGTTCTTTGAGCCAAGTACACGCACACGTCTGTCGTTTGAAACTGCTGCTAACCGATTGGGTGCACGTGTGATAGGCTTCTCCGATGCAAAAGTTACAAGTACCACGAAGGGAGAGACACTAAAGGATACAATATTGATGGTGAGCAATTATGCAGATGTCATTGTGATGCGTCATTATATAGAAGGTGCTGCACAGTATGCTTCAGAAATTGCACCAGTACCTATAGTAAATGCTGGAGATGGTGCACACATGCACCCCTCGCAGTGTCTGCTTGACTTGTATTCTATATACAAAACGCAGGGAACACTCGAAAATCTGAACATTTACCTTGTTGGAGACTTGAAGTACGGTCGAACGGTTCATTCACTTATTACTGCTATGCGCCATTTTAATCCGACTTTCCATTTCGTGGCACCGAAAGAACTTGCTATGCCTCAGGAGTATAAACTCTATTGTTGTGAGCAAGGAATTAAATATGTTGAGCACACTGATTTCAATGAACATGTGATTTCAGATGCCGATATTATATATATGACTCGTGTGCAGAAAGAGCGTTTCTCTGACCTTATGGAGTATGAAAGGGTAAAAAATGTGTATATACTCAATCGACAGATGTTGTCGTTATCGAAGGACAATATGAAGATTTTACATCCGCTTCCACGCGTCAATGAAATTGCATACGATGTTGATGATGATCCACACGCGTATTATATACAGCAGGCTCAGAACGGTTTGTATGCGCGCGAGGCAATCTTCTGCCATTGTCTTGGAATAACACTGGAGGATATAAAGGCAGACAAAACAATCATTTAGTACAGTAGTTTTGAAGTATTTTAACGCAACAAATATTTTGCTATGAATATAAAAGAACGTCTTGTAGCGGCCATAGAAAATGGTACCGTAATTGACCATATACCAGCAGAGAAAACAAATCAGGTCGTAGCCTTGCTTGAATTAAATCGTTTGAAAGACCCTGTTACTATTGGTCTGAATTATCCATCGAAAAAAATAGGCAAGAAGGGTATTATAAAGGTAAGTGATAAATTCTTTACAGACGAGGAGATTTCACGCTTGTCTGTTGTTGCGCCCAACGTGGTACTAAGCATTATCAGAAATTATGAGGTGGTGGAAAAGAAAACCGTGGAAACTCCAGATGTACTGCGTGGTATTATTCGTTGTAACAATCCTAAGTGCATTACCAATAATGAGCCCATGGCTACGTATTTCCGTGTTGTGAATAAGGAACAGGGAATAGTTCGCTGTCACTACTGCGATAAAGAGCAAGATATTCGTACAGTTGAAGTTTTGTAGGGTAGGTAGTTTGTGAGATAATCTTGAAACAAGAGTTTTTTTGATTTCGTTTTTGTAATTGATATAAAAAGAATATCCTGCATCATCATTATAGATGAATGCAGGATATCTTTTTTTATTTGTGTTGTTGACAATGTTTATTATACAATGCCCTGAGCCATCATCGGGTAAACCTTTGATGGCGTTGCCATTGCTTATACAATGCCCTGAGCCATCATAGCTTTGGCAACCTTCATGAAGCCTGCTACATTTGCACCCTTCACGTAGTTGATATAGCCGTCAGCCTCTGTACCATACTTCACGCAGTTGTCGTGAATGTCGTTCATAATCTTGTGCAGGTAGTTGTCAACCTCCTCAGAAGTCCAACGGAGACGCTCTGAGTTCTGTGACATCTCAAGACCAGATACTGATACACCACCAGCGTTAGCTGCCTTACCTGGAGAGTAAAGGATCTTAGCGTCCTGGAATACCTTGATAGCCTCTGGAGTTGTAGGCATGTTTGCACCCTCAGAAACTGCGATTACGCCGTTTGCTACGAGAGTCTTAGCTGCCTCCTCGTTGATCTCGTTCTGAGTAGCTGATGGAAGAGCG
>CAMNCV010000061.1 GCA_946534585.1 uncultured Prevotellaceae bacterium | reverse complement strand
ATATCCGTACGCAGGAAGAACTCAAGGTTCTGTCCACCCTTGACACCCTTGACATTCGTTGAACCATCATATATGTTTGTACCTGTTGCAGTACTGTTATTCAGTCGCTTATGACCAATGAAATCGCCAGAATTAATAAGACCTTCTGAATCTACAGATGGATTCTCAAGTATGCTCAGGTCATAGAAGTTCTTGAACAGATCGAGACCGTTCTCAGAACTTGCGCTGTAGTCGTTGATGTAAATCTTAGAGTCACGCTTCAGACGTGTGCGGTCATAATCGACATGCAGGTGGTTCTGCTTATCGTCCATCACGCGCTTCAGGTCGTGGTAGTTAGCTACGCTGACAGGAACGTGGTTAGAGTATGTCTTGCCCAGGTACGTCTTAGCATAGTATGCCAGATAGAAGCCATCCTGATACCAGTAGAGCGGATCGACAGACGGTGTATAAGGCACACCATTGATATGACTCTCGGCATCGCTTGGTTTCTCGAAGATTTCCCATCCACCACCGGTGATTTCGTATGCACCAGGTGTTACTGTAGGTACACGCATAGTGATACCGGTTCCTGGCAGTACGATAGTAGGTGGATTGATGTCTTCTACTGTCGGAACACCACTCTTGAAGTTGATGTGGATGTTCACCACATGGCGCTCTGTGACAGGTGTGATATGCTCACCAGACTCATCACTCTCTTCGTAGTCATACTTATATATGACGGTGATAATCTTTTCTGTAGAGAGGTCATTGATGTCAGCATTACGTGCCACATACAACGTACTTGTCTCCTTAGGAGACGTGCCGTGGATGGTGAAGTTCTTCTGATAGTTAGGCAGTTTACCATATTGGGTAGCATCGATAACCACACCCAACGGAACTGTACTTCCGATTTCGTAATTGCCGCCAGTTGCACCAGTTACGTTAGCTGCTGAGTTAACAGCCACGCCTTCACCCTTTTCACCTATCTTATATCCTTCGCGTTCGCGACAGTAGTAATAGGTCTGGTCCTTTTCTGCACTCGGGAAGGTGAGTGTAATGATATTAGTCTTTTCATCTTTTAGCAACTCTGTATATTTATCATCATCGATAGTAGTACCCACAGCGAAAGCCTCATAACCATGTATGAAGGTATTTTTGACAACATGGTACTCACCGCCTGCTGCTGCCACTGCTATAGGAGTATAGTGACGCTGCTCGTTAGGAAGTTTCTCGAATTCCGTACTCATCAGTTCGTTATTTGTGTTCAGCTTAGTGACAGGATCATCCAAACCGATAATATTTACAGAAACACCTGTTGGCAACGTTATAGCACTACCATTATATGTCGCAGTATAGTCAATAGGAGTAGGCAGTGAGTAGGTTGCAGGATTTTGAGTAGCCTGCTCTGGTGTTGTATAACCTTCACCATCATACTGATATTTCTTACCCTCTGGCCCGCTGTATAATGAATCAATAAGCAGATCAAGAGCATCGTAGTTGAACTTAAAGTTACTACGATCTGTTTCTGACATAGCGCTATAGGCTTCCAATCCACGATAGTTCTTACCAGCCTCATAGTAGCTACCACCATACTTACCTGCTGTGGTACAGATATAAGCAGGCTTAACAACTGCTTCAATGTCAGCAGCCAATGATGAATAATCAGTCTTGTACTTCTCCTTCTGTGCCTCTGTCATCAGGTCGTTGACATAGATATACTCTGTTGGAGATAACTGGATAGTAGCGGTGCTGACGTAAGCAGCTACAGTACATCCTGATATCTCTGCTGATACCGGTGCACCTGGGTAGTAATGCTGGTTGTTTGAAGTGCATTCCTTATTTACCAGATAAGCCGCTGTAAATACAGCCTGCCCACCAGGAATATCACTCGAATGATTCGTCGTAAGCTTATTATAATCAGTAACCGTCTTCTCTGGAATTATCGCATTGATGTCATAGTCTTGCTGACCGAGAAGTTTACCACCTGTAGTAATCTTCAAACTATAGGTAGGTCCGTCTTCGTAGCCGTCACCATCTTTTTGTTTCTTATCTCCTCCATTAACTGGTGTGTACCACTTATCCCAAACGGCTGGGTTCGTCATGTTATAGGTAAGCAGGTAACCCTTGCTGTGACTCATATTGTTAGATGAGTGGAATATCTCTTCGAATGGTACATACTTACCATTTGAGAATACTGCCTTCACTTCCTTTTTGTCAATTTCTTTCTTAGTAGCACTGTCATAATATGTATTGTAATCAGCAAGTCGCATTACGGTGCCAGCATAGATAGTATCATTGCCTATCTTACAGCCTGCAGATGTGACGTAAGTGTCATTGACAAACAGATTCTTCTCTTGAGCAGACAGTTTGTTATAATCCCAGTAGCTGATAGGATCGTTCAACTGATAGGTCACATCGCCAATAACCAGTTTCTGATCGCCAGAAAGCGGTGTATTGGTAGATTTGTAATATGCATAATAGTTAGGCTGCACATCAAGCAACGTCATAGTACCATTAGAAGCAGCACTGATAGAGATAGGTATCTCCACCGTCTCACTAAACGCATTAGGCGAGCCGGTGTATGCTGAGATATACTGGTCATAAACAAATACAGAACCAGCAATATACCAATAGTGAGCTTTCACAAAGTTTGTGCTTAGATAACTATTGCTGATGTTATAACAGTCATCAATGATGGTCTGAGTACTATGAATGAAGTTTCCAGAGGTTTCCCACTCATATCTATCATTATCAGCTGGTTCATATTTATAGTACTTATGGCTGGCAGCACCCGTGTTGAGGTCTGTCAGTGTGGTGTTGGTAATACCTGATGGGATTCGCCTACCATGCTCATTCTTTGCATATACGAAACCACCGCCGATACCTGGTTGCACATTAATGAGGTCGAGTTCTACAACACCTGTGATTGGTCCCCACTCTTTCTCTTCTACAGTGGTACCACCAGGCTTCTCTTCACTCGTCAATTCCAAATATACACCAGATGCCAATGCCAACTGGTTATGACAGCTACCATTGTTGCGCTTGCGTTCTTTGTGGTGTACCTTTTTCCATTCGTAGAAGGTCTGGTTGGTGAGTTTATCTCCTTTTATCTTCAAATTCTGAATAGAACGCAATTTATATAAGGCTTCAACTGTAGAGGCAGTAATGTTTTCACCTGATACAGTAACACCTTCAATAGCATCTGCTGCCGCCAAGGCTGCATCCTTTTCATCTTGTTTAAGACCATCTTTTAGTGATACTGTTGTATGAGCTGGATCATAGTCGGGATCATAAAGAGCTTTGTTTTTGTTCTCGTGAGTACGAACATCATATTTCCATTTTCCATCGGTTTGAGTGTTTGCTTCGTCGTCTCCAAAGTTCACATCACTGGTCAGGGCACCGAGGTAGTTAACAACGCTGTAAATACCGAAGTAGTTGCCGTGCTCGTAGTTGGGGTTGGGAATAGTTTTATTGTCAACTACAATGGTTTCCGGATCATTGGCGGTAGTATGT
>CAMNCV010000060.1 GCA_946534585.1 uncultured Prevotellaceae bacterium | reverse complement strand
ATCATTGAGACACAAGCTGGCGACGTGTCAGCATATATCCCGACGAATGTGATTTCTATCACTGACGGACAGATATATCTTGAGTCAGACTTGTTCAACCAGGGCTTCCGTCCTGCTATCAACGTAGGTATCTCAGTGTCTCGTGTGGGTGGTTCGGCTCAGATAAAGTCAATGAAGAAAGTGGCAGGTACGCTGAAGATTGACCAGGCTCAGTATCGTGAGTTGGAGAGCTTCTCTAAGTTCTCATCAGATATGGATGCCGTGACGGCTATGACTCTTGACCGTGGTCGTAAGAACAACCAGTTGCTGATACAGCCACAGTATTCTCCAATGCCGGTAGGTGAGCAGATAGCAATTCTCTATTGTGGTACAAAGGGCTTGATGGCTTCAGTACCTGTAGAGAAAGTGCGTGAATGTCAGGATCAATTCCTTGACGCAATGCGTGCTAAGCATCAGGATGTGATAGACCTTTTGGGTTCAGGAAATATCAATGATGATGCCACAAAGGTGATTGCAGACACTATGGCTGACGTGGCCGCTACTTTTCAATAAGCATGAAGTGCTTAACAATTAATTATTGATTAGATAATTATTAATTAAGAGCAATGCCATCATTAAAAGAAATAAAAAATAGAATAACATCAGTTCAAAGTACTCGTAAGATTACGAGTGCTATGAAGATGGTGGCTTCAAGCAAACTGCATCATGCTCAGCAGATGATAGAGAATATGCTTCCATACGAGTCTATGTTGGAACATATCCTGAAATCTTTTCTGGCATCAGATGTTGAGGCAAAAGGTAGCATAACACAGGCACGACAGGTCAAAACTGTAGCAGTGTTAGCTTTTTCAAGCAACTCAAGTCTTTGCGGTGGTTTCAATGCAAATGTGTTGAAGATGTTGCAACGTGTCATTGATGATTATCGGGCGAAAGACATAGATGTCATTGTATATCCTATAGGACGAAAAGTTGCAGAGAAAGTCCAGAAGTGGGGAATACGCTCGGCTGGTACTTTTACACAGCTTGCTGATAAGCCAAACTCAATTGAATGTGCTGAGATTGGCAGACAGTTACAAAGCGACTTTGACAATGGAGTGATAGATAAGGTAGAAATGATATATCATCACTTCAAGAGTGCGGGTTCTCAAATCCTGCAAGACAAAGTGTTGTTGCCCATCGATATCGAGTCTGCAATGGATTATGACCATGAGCGTGACTTGAAGAGCACTATTGCTACGGAAAAGGCTATGGAGTATCTGAAGAAAAATCAGCAGGCACGGGATTATACTAATGAAAAAGGTACCGCGCTTAATGACAACTTTATTGTTGAGCCGGATATGCAAACGGTTCTCTCAATGCTCGTTCCACGTTATGTGAATCTGATGTTGTACACAGCTTTGCTTGACAGTAATGCTTCGGAGCATGCAGCGAGAATGGTAGCAATGCAGACCGCTACAGATAATGCGGATGAGTTACTCAGAGAATTGAATCTACAGTATAACAAGTCGCGTCAGCAGGCTATCACTAATGAATTGCTTGATATTGTAGGTGGTTCGGTAAATAACTAAGCCACTTATAATGAAAGAACTATATTTTATATGTTAATAGAGAATTTGGCAGTAAAGGAGATTTAATGTGTCCGTTACTGTCAAGTTCTTTTTTTATTTTATTTTTAAGATGAGAAAAATATTGTCAAGAATTAGTGTGTTAGTAGTGATGGTGTCATTGGCGTTTGTCATGACATCAAGTAATCGCCAGTTTACAATCTTTATGATAGGTGATTCTACTATGGCTAACAAGGATATAAAGAAAGGTCAGGAACGTGGTTGGGGCATGGTATTGCAAGGCTTCTTTACTGAAAATGTTCTGGTTGACAACCATGCCCTTAACGGACGCAGTTCCCGTAGTTTTATTATAGAGGGACATTGGCAGAAGGTTTATGATGCGATGAAACCTGGCGACTATCTTGTTATTCAGTTTGGACATAATGATGAGAAAGGCAGGATAGAGAAAGGCAATAAACGTCATACAGAACCAGGATTGACATTTGATGACAATTATCGAATGTTTATTCGTGCAGCACAAGAGAAAGGTGTCACACCTATTGTAATGAATGCGGTGGTTAGGCGTAACTTCTACAAGAAACCTGACCTTACTGTGGATGACGAGTCACTCCGTGGAGCACAGTCAACGGGAAAAGAACTGGTAAACAGTGATACCTTGATTGATACTCATGGATTGTATATCGTTACCCCGCAAAATGTTGCAAAGCTTATGCGTGTGCCATACGTAGATGCCAACAAGATAACCAAGGACTTGGAGAATGGTCTTGGAGTGGAGGCATCACGAAAGTTACACATGATAAGTGCTGTGAAGAATGGTAAGGACAATACACATTATACGGTTTATGGTGCCCACGAGGTGGCTTCAAGACTTGTTGATGCTATGGCAGATGTTTGTCCGGAACTGAAACCCTATGTGCGTCATTATGACTATATAGTGTCAGCTAAGGGTAAAGGTAATTATTTAACCTTACAGGACGCCGTGGATGCTGCACCAAAAGGAAAACTGACGCAGATATATGTCATAGATGGTGAATACCCTAAGCCTAAGACAAACGGGAAGAAGATAAAGATAATAAAGTATAGTACGGTAAAGATTAAATAATGAAATAAAGGCGCAGATTCTTATTCTGCGCCTTTATTTTCTATTTTAGATATTTCTGTTTCCAGTCTTGGTAGAAAAATGGAATATCATACATCTGTTCTCCCGTCTGGTCTATGAACAGTTGTGTTGTGGAACCTTTGCAACATAGAACATTGTCACGTTCACGGTAAATCTCATATCTGTAGTCAAGTCGTGCTCCTCTCTTAGGAACATATATGGTGTGTATTATCGCTATGTCATTCATCTCTAATGGAGCCAGACACCTTACTTGTATGTCATATATCGGTGCGTAAATCCCGGTATCCTGCATCATTTTATAGTCTATGCCGGGATAGTGTCGTCCGAATGACTCACGTCCATCCTCGAAATATTTGACGTATGTCCCGTGCCATACGCGGCGCATACTGTCAATCTC
>CAMNCV010000059.1 GCA_946534585.1 uncultured Prevotellaceae bacterium | reverse complement strand
ATCATCAACATATTGTGTAAACACATTGACCCACACTAATATCTTGAATACCAAAGCGGAGTCTGCAAGTTCTTTTAACACCACCTTAACTCCCTTTCGCTGGTCTATACATTTCAGTTGGGCTACGGCGGTTGATATTACCTCTTTTGCTCGTTTCACATCTGTACCATAAGCCACACCGACATCAAGGATATGCAACTCATAACCATGATTACGAGTCATATTCTTGTAATTCTTTGTAAACAGTTGAGAGTTCTGGAATGCGATGACAGAACCATCGATAGTATCTATAGTTGTCGATGTGTATGAGATACTTGAAACACGTCCGCGTATGCCGTCACACACAATCAAATCACCTATTTTAATTCTTCCTGTCATCAATGATATACCATAATATATATTTTCCAATATATCCTTTGATGCGAAACCTACACCTGTAGAAAGACCTCCAGATATTACTACAAGCCAAGTGTTGGATACATGGAAAGCCGCCATTGCTATTAGGAACCATACGCCCCAGATGATAATCTGCATTACATTCTTTACCATCATGAAGCGTTGCGCAGCATTCGTCTTGTCATGTTGTTCCAAATAGACCTTTGCAAATGCTTTCGCTGTATGGTTAAGATAATTGAATACGAACCACAATATAACAACCTGCGCAATACTAAATATACTTGCCTTGAAGTTTGGCGTATCAATAAACCTGCGAGTGAAATATGTCATCGTCAAGTCTGACAGATTAAATACATCCGCTGCCCAATAAAGACTCACTACTACAGAAATAACGGCTGCTGACGGGAGACCCACCCAATAGATAATGGCATGATACCATGTATCTGTCACAGGTTTTTCAAGAAGTTTCTTCTCCTTAGAGTATTCCCTGTACCAATCACGCAAGCAAGTGATTGTCAAGATACACGTCAGTTGCATTATCCACCATATAAGTATTTGGACTGACAACAATGTAAATCCAATGACAGAACTGATTAGTGACACTACAAATACGAACTGGGAAAAATACGCATATCCACGGTCACTTTTCTCTATTCCTTCTACCTTACGCAACACTTGCCATTGCCACAAGCTGCACACTAACAATATTGGAGGGAATATGAGGTTTACCAACGCATTAGGTATCAAAACTACTCGAAAACTAATGACTATGAAGCCATTTACGAGCAACGGCATATATACATACAATGTCTTCATTGTCTGCTCTGCCTTGACTCGTAAGAGCGTCGAGATGATAATAACGCTCAACAACCATGCGAACTGTACCAATAAGGATGATGCCATAATGATAAAGTTCTGCTTACTCAATGCCTGTACTATTCCGAGAATAATGGCAAAAGTCACAGCCGTAGAAGCATAAATAATACATTTACGCTTTTCCATGAACCATGCTGATATACGAGACAGTTTCCCTTTGCTTATCAAATGTGATATAAGCCAACGTACGATAATTTGGTTCAAGGCAATAGCTACGAAACCATAGAACAATATCACCATGAACAAACCTACTATCCAACGGCTATCCCACTGTGAACGCACCTTGCTATAAGCCACGTACTTATCATCTACACTTTCTTTTGTTTCTGCAAGGTAGCTTCCAAATCGCGACAATATACGAAAGTAATTCTCTCCCCCGTTCTTGAAAATACTGTTCTGTATCTCACCGTAACGTGCATTGGCATAATCATTAAGACTTTTCAGACGACTTTCCGTCATCTTGTAGTAAGTGATGTATTCTGCCAACTGGTCTCTATCCTCAACAACCATTCGACGAGTGTTTACAGCCAAAGCCAAACAAACATTCCTGTCAATTTTGCTCTGTTCATCAAGCATCATGACAGGCATAGACTTCAAGCATTGTATCAAACTATCGAAACGAGCCACTTCACTATTACTCTTCTCTACATAATTAGTGAATGGTATCAGATGACGTTCAAACTCCTTATACTGCTCTATTGCTTCATGGCAAGCGTATGTCAAGTCAAATACATAGCCATCACGCTGTGAATAAAGCATCAAAGCATTTTGATTAGAGTTTTGCATTGTCTCCATCAGTGTCTTAAACACACTTTGACCCGCCATGCGCATCATCTTCTGCTTTTCGCCATAGTCATCATGATACTTAGTCAACTCACTGCGTAATATACGCAACGTGTTGACCAGACTATCCTCCTTAAGCACAGCTTCTGACGGTACGCTATACAATACTGTCAGTAATATAATTATAATCTGTTTTATTTTCACAAGTGCAAAGTTACAAAAAAAAAAAGAATGTCAGAAGAAAATCATCGATTTATTTTCAGAAAGTCATCTGCAAATTCAAACATCTCCCTATCTCCACGACTATCGCCATACGCATATAGATAATATTTTTCACGACAAGGTTCCACTTTCAGCAGCCTGTTCACTTTCTCTTGTCCGAAGCAATTATGCACAGAGAAACGTCCTGTGAGTATTCCATCCGCATCAACTTCAAACTCAGTTGCAAGCACATCGGCAACGCCCAGTTTTCTACACACTGGTGCCACCCATTCCTTTATACTGGCACTAACGACATAGACTTTACAACCCTCATACTGACGCTGTTTCAGCAAATGTAACGTACTGCCACGCAACAATGTTTTCGCTCGCGTGGAATAAGCCTCTCCCAAGTTCTTAAATCTTTCATAAGTCATTCCTTTGAAATACCATGAGAGTAACATTTGCTTGCATCTATTATTATCTATTATCTTCATAAACATCACAGCGATAACAGGTGCAAAGAGAAGCAAGCCGACATACAAACGAAACTTCCCACACGCAAAACCAATAAAATCAAACATGGTATCACGAGTGGTAAGTGTCCCGTCAAAGTCAAACACAGCTATTTTACTCTTTGTTGGTTCCATATTTACCGATATTTCGCTCATTCAAGGCTTTACTATAGCGCGCCGCATTCTGCAGATGTTCCTCATAGGTTATCGCAAAGTTATGAGTCCCCGAAAAATCTTCCTTCGCACACATATATATATAATCATGATGTTCCAGATTAAGTACTGCATCTATTCCTGCCACGCTCGGCACACGAATAGGACCAGGGGGCAATCCCTCATTCATATATGTATTATATGGCGACTTAACAAAGAGCATATTATGATATATACGCGTTATTGCAAAATCCTTAAGAACAAACTTTATCGTAGGGTCTGCCTGCAGAGGCATCGGTTTACGCAAACGATTGTAATACATTCCCGCAACACGGGGCTTTTCTGCCTCATTAGCCGTCTCTTCTTCTACGATACTCGCCAATGTCATAACCTCTTCTTTTGATAAGCCCAACGACGAAGCTTTATTCAACCTATCCTTCGACCAGAACTTCTCTGCTTCTGAATACATTCTCTTTAGGAGTTTATCAGCACTGACATTCCAATATACCCCATAGGTATTTGGTATAAAAAGCGTAATGATAGTAGCTGTATCTAAACCATACTTTTTACATGAATCATTATTATTCATATATGCAAGTAAGTCTTCTTTATCAAGCATGAGTTTCTTTGACAGGTTCTCTGCCAATTGTTCCTTGGTCCTAACTGACTTCACCGTAAGCATTATAGGCTTTTGTTGTCCATTGCGCATCTTTCGAAAGAACAGCAAAGAACCAACGCTTTTATCTATCTCATAGCGCCCGGTAAGTATGTTCTCTGCATAATCTGTATGACGTGCGAGCGTCATAACAGTAGCAGCACCTAAACAATTACATTCCACCGACATCTTACGAGCAATAGAATCTACATTATCATCCTTATCTATATAGAGATAAGTCGTTTCGTTACCTTTATTTATGGGATAGAATAGAAATAAAGCCACCACCGCGATTATAACAAATACTATGGCGGTCAATCCGATAGAATACAAACCTTTCGTTTTCATTGTCATAAAATTTTGTCGCACAAAAGTAATACTTTTATTCTTAATAACACACCAATAGCCACACAATAAATCGAAAATTTAGTTAAAATAAACTAAAAAGACATTTCATTTATCAAAAGTATGTATTACAATTCTCTATGTTTCAATTATTTTTTGTAATTTTGCACCCGATTTGTCAACGAAGACAATTCGCTAACAATTTAATTAACATTATGTCTAACTTTAAAAACGTACAGCCACTCGACGACTTCAACTGGGAAGAGTTTGAGAACGGCGGTATTTCAAACGCAAGTAAGGAGGCTCAGGAAGCTTCTTACGATGCAACACTTAACAAGGTATCTGAAGGCCAAGTGGTAGATGGTACCGTAATTTCAATGGACAAGAAGGATGTGATTGTAAACATCGGTTACAAGAGCAATGCAATCATCTCTGCTTCAGAGTTCCGTTACAATCCAGACCTGAAAGTAGGCGATACCGTAGAGGTATATGTTGAAAATCTGGAAGACAAGAAAGGTCAGATTGTCCTTTCACACAAGAAGGCTCACATGGCCAAGAGTTGGGACCGCGTCAACGAAGCTCTCAACAACGAAGAGATTATTCAGGGCTTTATCAAGTGCCGCACGAAGGGTGGCATGATTGTCGATGTGTTCGGAATCGAGGCATTCCTGCCAGGTTCTCAGATCGACGTTCATCCTATCCGCGACTACGATGTATTCGTAGGCAAAACTATGGAGTTCAAGATTGTGAAAATCAATCAGGAGTTCCGTAACGTTGTCGTTTCTCACAAGGCTCTCATCGAGGCCGAACTTGAAGCACAGCGTCAGGAGATTATGTCTAAACTTGAGAAAGGTCAGGTTTACGAAGGAACTGTTAAAAACATCACATCATATGGTGTATTCATCGACCTCGGCGGTGTTGACGGACTTGTACACATCACCGATCTTTCTTGGGGCCGCGTAAGCGATCCACACGAGGTTGTACAGCTCGACCAGAAGATTAAAGTTGTAATTCTCGACTTCGACGATGAGAAGAAGCGCATCGCTCTTGGTCTGAAGCAACTCACTCCACACCCATGGGATGCACTTGACCCTAACCTCAAGGTTGGCGATCGCATCAAGGGTAAGGTTGTCGTTATCGCTGACTACGGTGCATTTGTTGAAGTAGCACCAGGCGTTGAGGGTCTCATCCACGTATCTGAGATGTCTTGGAGCCAGCACCTGCGCTCAGCACAAGACTTCCTCAAGGTTGGTGACGAGGTAGAGGCTGAAATCCTCACTCTCGACCGCGAGGAGCGCAAGATGTCACTTGGCATCCGTCAGCTCAAAGAGGATCCATGGGCAGAAATCGAGAACAAATACCCTGTTGGTTCTAAGCACAACGCCAAGGTTCGCAACTTCACCAACTTTGGTATCTTCGTTGAGCTCGAAGAGGGTGTTGACGGTCTGATTCACATCTCTGACCTCTCTTGGACAAAGAAGGTTAAGCATCCTTCTGAGTTCACTCAGGTAGGTGCTCCTATCGAGGTCGTTGTACTTGAGATAGACAAGGAGAACCGTCGCCTGTCACTCGGTCACAAGCAGCTTGAGGACAATCCTTGGGATACATACGAGACCATCTACACCGCAGGTTCTGTACACAAAGGTGTTGTTTCTGAGATTATGGATCGCGGTGCAGTCATCACACTCAACGAGGGTGGTGAGGGCTTCGCAACTCCTAAGCATCTCGTTAAGGAAGATGGCACTCAGGCACAGAAGGGTGAGGAACTCGACTTCAAGGTTATCGAGTTCGTTAAGGATAGCAAGCGCATAATCCTTTCTCACTCACGCACATTCGAGCCAGAGAAGGAATTGGAGCAGACCGACAAGAAGCGCACTGCAACCAAGCGTAGCGGTGCGAAGAAGGATGACGCTGCACAAATCAACAACGTTGCAGCTGCAACATCTCTCGGTGACTTTGACGCACTTGCAGCCCTCAAGGCACAAATGGAGAAGGGCGAGTAATCGCTTCGCTCTGACATCTATAGTGTAGAACTTATAATTTTAACTCACGATAAAAGTATGATTACCATTTGGCTACATAATCTGGTCAAAGAGTAATCATACTTTTTTTTGTTATCATGACACTGCAACAGAGATACGATGCTATAATAGATTTGTTTGCCCGCACGCAGCCATCTGCTGATACAGAACTGGATTTCGGTTCTGTGTTTCAGTTGCTCGTAGCAGTCGTCTTGTCGGCGCAATGCACCGACAAACGCGTAAACATGGTAACACCGGCACTGTTCAAAGCCTACCCTACTCCACGGCTGATGTCTGAAGCCGATGAAACAGAAATATACGAATACATCAAGAGTGTGTCATATCCTAATGCCAAGGCTAAACACCTTGTCGCACTTTCGCAGATGCTGGTAAGCGACTACAACAGCGAAGTGCCAAACGACATGGATAGCCTTCTGCGTCTGCCTGGTGTAGGCAGGAAAACCGCAAACGTCATAATGGCTGTGGCTTTTATGAAAGAAGCTATGCCCGTTGACACCCATGTATATAGAGTAAGCCACAGAATGGGACTGGTAAACAATAGACATAACACGCCATATAAGGTAGAACAGGAACTTACAAAACATATCCCAGGCGATAAATTAAGTCAGGCACACCACTGGCTTCTACTCCATGGCAGATACGTATGTAAAAGTATTAAGCCACAGTGCGATACGTGTATCTTCAACAACCTATGTCCAAAGAGATTAGAAGGTAGCAAACTATAAACAGAAAACATATATAACAACTAACCAAGAAACACTATGAAAAAAATCTTATTCTTACTTTCAGTCACAGCTATTTCTATCGTAGCCAATGCACAAGGATTGTCACTGATAAAAAAATACGGTTCGAATTGGGGTGACGAGATTGTCACCATGAAAAACAAGCCCAACGGTTACTTCTACCGTTTGCGTGTTGACATTCAGACAAATGACCTGCCAGCAGTGGCAGGAGATAACTATGAACTGCTTATAGCCGAACCTATAGACATCGGCTGGATGACCATGTATCGCAAACCCACAAGCGGCTCAGATTACGACTTCATCGTTGGACTTTACAACAAGAACAAGGAAGTCACCGGTATTTACAACCTATGCGACATAGCAAACAACCGCTACTGTGAAGTACAGGACGTACGTTGGGATGGCGACAACGGCAACCTGCTATTCAACATGGCTTGTCCGAGCTATGCAAAGGAAATCAACGGAAAAGGAAGCAAGCTGTATTGCTACAACATATATGAAGGACGCATCGTATGGCAGACGAACTATCTCGTTAGTAACGACATATTCATCCTTCACGACAACTACGTATTCTGCTCCTATGGCTTCACCAGCGAGAAAGATTATCTCTTCATGCTAGACAAGAACACAGGCAAGATATATAGCAAGATAGCCATGCCAAAGAAAGTGGAATATATGGAAGTGCAACACAAAAACGGATACTCCGTACTCTATGTCGAAGACTACGACGAGCACCTCTATACATATAAGATTAACGACAGAGGCACCTACAACGCCCCCAACGCATCGGGACCACGGGGCTTAAAAAGGTAGGGAAACGCATCATCAACTCAAACATTCAGCAAAAGCTATCCGATTACCATGTAATATGATAGCGATTACACTGTAATCAGATAGCGATAACCATGCAATCGCATAGCTATTACGAAACGAACGGAAATCACTGCTTTCTGGCAAGAAACGCAACATAATATGTATAAAAATGTTTTTTTTGCGAAAAAGTCTTAAAAGCGTTTGTCAGTTTCAATAATAATGTGTAACTTTGCATCTTGAATGAAAAAGAATATCTCAATTTTCGTATTTGCAGCAGTATTCGGCATACTACTTTCGGGTTGTGTGTCGGAGTTTAACTATGTGTACCGTACCAACGACTACAGTTATCGATATGAGTATGCCAAGGAACAGTATGCCATGGGCAAATACAACCGTGCCAACCTCTTGTTTGGCGAAATGGTCACACTAATGAAAGGAACAGAAAACGGAGAAGAATGTCTGTTCCTCTATGCCATGTCAGCATACAAGATGAAGGACTATGACGCTGCCGCCGAAGTATTCAGAAAATACTTCACCTCTTACCCCAAAGGTCAATATGCAGAAGAAGCCTGCTACTTCATTGGTGAGAGCCTGTACGGCAACGTGCCTGAGCCGCGATTAGACCAGACCCCTACCCTGCAGGCCATCAAAGCCTACCAAGACTTCATGGACATATTTCCTTACAGCGAACGCAAAAATCTGGCTACGAAAAGAATATATGAGCTACAGGACAAGCTCGTAGAGAAGGAATACCTGAATGCGAAACTATACTTCAACCTTGGAACATACTTCGGCAACTGCATAGGAAGCGGAGGCAATAACTATGAGGCATGCATCGTTACCGCACAGAATGCACTGAAAGACTACCCTTTCACCACACTGCGCGAGGAATTTGCCTCACTCATAATGAAGAGCAAATTCGAACTTGCTGCACACAGCGTAAAGGAGAAGCAGGCAGAGCGTTTCCAAGATGCAGAAGACGAATGCTACGGATTCTTAAATGAATACCCCAATTCCAAGGAAAGAGAAGTAGCAGAGAAATACATAGAGAAATGCAAACGCTACAACGAAGGCAAATTATCGTTTGACTAACATAGTCTCATGCGTTTGAAACAATAGAGTAAGAAAAGAAATTTATAATAACAATTATGGATTACAAGAAATCAAAAGCACCAACAAACACCGTAACACGTAACATTATGGATCTCTGTGAGGGTACCGACAACATTTACGAGAGTGTATCCATCATTGGCAAGCGAGCCAACCAGATTTCGCAGGAGATAAAGCAGGAACTCAGCAAGAAACTGGCAGAGTTCGCAAACTACAGCGATAGTTTGGAAGAGGTGTTCGAAAACCGCGAGCAAATAGAAATCAGCCGTTACTATGAGAAGATGCCAAAACCGACACTCATAGCTACAGAGGAATTCCTCGATCATGACATCTATTGGCACGACCCTTCTAAGGACAAGCGTAACGACGAGGAGGACGACTATTAATGTGGCAACGCAAACAAACAATTTATTTGCTACTGGCAACCAGTCTGCTTATTGCCTTGCAGGCATTACCAGTGCTTCTTCTTAAAGCGCCCGTAGAAATATCATCTGATGCTACTGGAATGCAAGGGATGTCACGCGAGGTATATTGCGCACTGATTTATAATCCGAACACACACAACTACACGTTTGGTTGGATGACATCACTTGCAATTATCTCAATCGCGGTAGCTCTGATATCATTCGTCACCATATTCGACTATAAGCACCGCAAGCGTCAAATGCTTTCATGCCGTTTATGCCAGTTGCTTCTTGTAGTCTGGTGCGCCATCTGTGCATTGGTAGCATACGTGGAAGGCACTGGGGGCACGACGATACAATTCGGGTTATGCCTACCCATCGTCAGCATAATACTGTTTTGGCTGGCACACAAGGGGATAAAACATGATGATGACCTTGTACGTTCTGCTGACAGATTGCGCTAATAAAACTCGCATATCGCTGAATACATAGCAGAAGTAATATAAGAATAACCGCATATATATTTCGCAAATTGCGAAAGTATATGCGGTTATGGATTTTTATCAGTATTGAATACTATTTTATAGTCAACTGTTTCAAGTCGTAGTAAGAACCGTTATAGATATTGAAATCCACATATCCATTTATTCCTGGCAACTTTCCTGCATCAGTATGCTGCCAGAATTTCCATTCACCCTTATACTCCAACTTGCTTGCATAGTAATGGGCAATCCAGTAGGGATAATCATCAAAACGACTGTCAGATAGGTATTGCTGCTTAAATTTGTAGTATGTGTATATTATTGGCTTTACGTCATACTTGTCTTCAACAATATGTAGCCACGTTAACACATCCTTCTGAAATTCCTCTGTTGTCAATTCTTCTGGCTTGTGTTCCACATCAAGCACTGGCGGCAGGTCACCCTCCTCAAGCTTAACCTTCTCAAGAAAGAAATGAGCCTGGTCACGCGCCGCCGACCTTACACTGTAGAAATGATACGCTCCACGGATAAAGCCATACTCACGTGCATTATTGAAGTTGTCACTAAACTTCTCATCCACCACACTTGCGCCCTCCGTAGCCTTCACTATAATAAACCTTACAGGAGCCTTGCCAATCATGGCATTACGTAATTTTTCCCAATCGATATTGCCTTGATAATGGCTTACATCTATGCCTTGAATCTCAAAGCCCTCGGGATAATTCACGTCTCCGTAAAGAGCATGCCAGCGAAATCCTGTGGGACCAACGAAAAAGAAATAAAACACCAGTATATATACAGCAGCAACAAAAAGTCCTCCCGCCCACCAAGCTTTATTGCTCAGCAGACGAGAGGATTTATTCTTATTTTTTTTACGTTTTGCCAATTACGTATGCTGTATATAAATATCTTCTGTATTATTTCTGATGTTCCAGCGTAAGCGTAATAGTTGGACGGTCACACACCTCTGTCGGACCAAAATACTGTATCGGACCAGGATATACATAACAGGTGTTACGAGCCCACTCCGTACGGTGTGCCACGAAGTACTGGTATGGCTTGCCATCAAGTTCTACGAGTGCCTTCTTGATAACGGGCTTCATCTCACCACTTCTCTTTTCCATATTCATCATCATTGTGATAGGAATACCGCCTGCAATCCATTCATCAACAGGCTTTGCTGTATTCTTTACTGATGACATATAGCCCGTCCTGCCAGCAGCTATAAGCATAGAGGCATTAAATCCCAGAGAATAGCAATAGTCCGCATCGAAGTTTGAAGGAGCCGCACAGCGTCCCTCATATCCGAAGAAGTGGTGCTGAGTAGAGAACTTGCCATGGTAAAGACCATCCTTCTTCCACTGTTCGAGCTTTCTGCCGACCATCTCTGCAAGCAACTGCTCGGTATCAATCAGTGATACCTGCACATTTCCATGAGGATCACGATCAAGAGCCAACTGACGACTTACCGTCTCAGGCAAAGAGCGGAAGATTGCAGCATTCTCGGCAGAGAGATGTTGTAGCACGTATTCTATCTTCTTTGAATCAGCAATCATCTCAAAATCTTTCTGGTTAGCAGCCAGCATATCATTAAGTTCGGCGATAAGAGCCTTGATAGCAGGGATGAACTCTATCAGACCCTCCGGTACAAGTACCACACCATAGTTCATACCACGTGTAGCACGATCTGCCACAGCATCAGCGATGTATGTCACCACATCATCAAGCGTCTGGTTCTTTGCCTCTACTTCCTCGCCAATAAGCGTTATATTAGGATGCGTCTGCAATGCACACTCCAAAGTAACGTGGGATGCAGAACGACCCATCAACTTGATAAAATGCCAGTATTTCTTAGCAGAGTTGCAGTCGCGCATAATGTTGCCGATGACCTCAGAATATACCTTTGTAGCCGTATCAAACCCAAAGGATGTTTCTATCTCAGAATTCTTCAAGTCACCGTCAATAGTCTTCGGGCATCCGATAACCTGTACGCCTGCTCCAATAGCCTTGTAATATTCCGCCAGCACGCAAGCGTTAGTATTAGAATCATCACCGCCTATTATTACCAAGGCTTTGATATTCAGAGCCTTCAATATTTCCAATCCCTTATCAAACTGTTCTTTCTTCTCAAGCTTGGTACGTCCAGAGCCGATAATGTCGAAACCACCCGTATTACGGTATTCGTCAATAATATCAGCGGTCAGTTCCATATAGTTATGATCTACCAATCCGCCAGGACCGAGGATAAAACCAAACAGGCGGTTAGCAGGATTCAGTTTCTTTATTCCGTCAAACAGTCCAGATATTACGTTGTGACCACCAGGAGCCTGACCTCCAGAAAGTATTACTCCAACATTCATTGCTGTGTTTGCCATCTCACCCTTAGTAGGCTCAAATTTCAAATATGGCATACCATACGTGTTAGGGAAAAGTTTCTTTACTTCTTCCTGATCTGCAACTGACTGTGTAGGTTCTCCTTCTACGGCCTTCAATGCTCCACGCAACGCCTTTGGTAACTTAGGCTGGTAGGCAGCACGGGCAATCTGTAATGCGCTTTTTTCCATTTGTTATTATATGTTTAAGTTTACTTAGTATTTCTCTTTTTCAAACTTCTTCTTGACACATCGTCTTAAAAATCGACTACAAAGTTACAAAAAAAACATGAAAAGATGAAATAACACCAACAAAATAACGGTTTTTACTCTTATTTATAATGTATAACACTTTTAATATAAAAAAATTTAGTTACCTTTGCAAAGTGAATATTACAAAAACAAGCATAATACAAGATAAATCTTAGCTAAACACACATCTGATTTACTGAAATGATTGTAGTCAATTTCCTTATAAGACTTATAAAAATCACACTTATTACCTTCTTCACGACAACGATTCTGGCGGTAGTTTTATTCAAAGTCATGCCTGTATGGTTCACTCCGCTGATGTTCATACGATGCTACGAACAGGCTGAGGCTGGAAAAGACATCACGCTACATCACCGTTGGATACCTGCCAGCGAAATACCTGACGACATGGCAAGAGCTGTCATGGCAAGCGAAGATGCTAAATTCACTGAGCACCACGGTTTTGATTTCGACGCCATACAAAAGGCAGCAGAGCATAACCGCCATTCCGACAAGAAGCATGGTGCAAGCACAATAAGCCAACAAACAGCAAAAAATGTATTTCTCTGGCCAGGACGCTCGTGGCTTAGGAAGGGATTGGAGATGTACTTCACGGTACTAATAGAATTTGTATGGGGCAAGGAGCGCATCATGGAAGTATATCTCAACTCGATAGAAATGGGCGACGGCATCTACGGCATAGCTGCTGTTGCACAATATCATTTCGAGAAGACACCGCAGGAACTGTCACGCCGCGAATGTGCGCTAATTGCAGCCACCTTACCCAACCCACGCAAATTCTCAAGCAAAACGCCATCTGACTATATGCGCAAGCGGCAACGTATTATAACCAATGGCATAAAGTTTATAGAAAAAAAGAACAGGAAAGAAAGAGAAGAAAGAAAGAAATCAACCAATGACAATTAACAATAATACCCCAAAATTTCTCAACGAACTTAACGAAGCTCAGCGAGAAGCCGTCGTATATACCGATGGTCCCGAATTGGTTATTGCTGGAGCGGGCTCTGGAAAGACAAGAGTACTGACATATAAGATTGCCTATCTGCTAACGCAGGGAGTACACCCAGCACAGATTATGGCTCTCACGTTTACCAATAAGGCTGCAAAGGAGATGAAAGAACGCATTGTCAAGCTCACGAATGAAGAAACTGAGCGTTATCTCCGTATGGGTACTTTCCACTCCATCTTCGCCTCAATACTACGTCGCGAAGCAAATCATATCGGCTACAATAGTAACTTTACTATATACGACGAGGCTGATTCACGCTCATTATGCAATAGTATTATAAAAGAATTAGGACTCGACAACAAGATTTACCGTGCAGCCGCTGTTCACGCACGCATTTCCGAGGCAAAAAACAATCTCATCACTTCGCATGAGTATAAAGATAACATCGAAGCTGTAGAACGCGACGCTGTATCTGGTATGCCAATGCTACATAAGATATACACTGAATTCAGCCGCAGGTGCATAATGAGCAATGCCATGGATTTCGATGACTTATTATTGCGAACTTATCAGTTATTTAAGAATAATCCTGACATCTGTAGTAACTACTCAAAAAGATACAACCACATTCTAATCGACGAGTATCAAGACACCAACCATGCGCAGCAACAGATAATACAACTATTGACCTGCTGTCACAAAAACATCTGCGCTGTCGGCGATGATGCACAAAGCATATATGCATTCCGAGGTGCAAACATTGACCATATACTTGATTTCCAGACACAGTTCGAAGGCACAAAACTATTCAAGTTAGAGCAGAACTATCGTTCTACTCACTGCATAGTAAACGCAGCCAATAGTCTGATAGCAAAGAACCAAAGGCAGATCAAGAAGGACGTGTATAGTATGAACGATGAGGGGGAGCGCATTGAAATCACGCAGTTAAGCAGTGACCGTGAAGAAGCACTCTTCGTTAGTAAATCCATCAAGCAACGTATATTGTCAGAGGGATTAAACTATTCTGATTTTGCAATTCTTTATCGCACCAACTCACAGAGCCGCTCGTTTGAGGAACAGTTTCTCAAGTCGGGAATACCATACCGTATCTACGGAGGGATGAGTTTCTATCAGCGCAAGGAAATAAAAGACTTAATTGCGTACTTCCGAGTTACAGTGAATCCAGAAGACGAAGAAGCATTGCTACGCGTAATCAACTACCCAACACGCGGAATAGGTAACACGACTATACAGAAAGTGTTATCCAAAGCACGTTCAGAGGGTATGACCGCATGGCAGGTTCTGTGTCAACTGGAGGAGATGCTACCAGAATTATCAAAAGGAACGCTCAACAAACTGACAGCCTTCCGTATGATGATTGAAGGATTTAGCGAACAGCTGTCAACCGCTGATGCTGCACATTTGGGCGAACAAATAATAAAACAAAGTGGAATATCTCAGGATTTGTATTCAAATACCGATCCTGAATACCTGTCAAAGCAAGAACACCTGGAAGAGTTCCTTGCATCAATGGAAGAATTTGTTGAGACGCAACGCGAGCAAGATGCACCTGAGGGACTTGTTGATTTCCTGCATGAGGTATCACTGCTCAGTGACCGCGAAACAGAAGATACCGACAAACCTCAAGTGACACTAATGACCGTGCATAGTGCAAAAGGTTTGGAATTTCCATGTGTTTACATCGTGGGGATGGAAGAGGACATTTTCCCCTCCGCCATGTCATCAGGAAACATACGCGGAATTGAAGAAGAACGACGTCTGCTCTACGTGGCTATAACAAGAGCAGAGCGATACTGCCATCTGACATACGCAAAAATACGCTTCAGATATGGAAAACAAGAATGGTGTACACCAAGTCGTTTCTTAAAAGAAATAGACACAAAATTATTAAAGTTCAACAATGTACAGTCTTTAGGGCAAACGCAATCATACAACCGACAAGGATTATTCAAGACTAAGAACACTACCTACCAGAGCCAACCAAGAAATAACTTCACCAGAATAGAGAAAGCGATACCTGCCACGTCAACATCCAAACAAAATACACAAAATCCAACAGAAATACTTAAAATAGGGGATGCTGTAGCACATAACAGATTCGGACAAGGCGTAATTGTAAAATTGGAAGGTAGTGGGCCGAGTTGCAAGGCTACTGTTGATTTCATCAATGCCGGACAGAAAACTCTGATGCTTAAATTTGCCAATCTTCATAAAATCAGTACATAACACGAATATACCTATATATAGGTATTGCATACCTGATGAAAATGATGTAATTTTGTACGGAAAAATTATTCCACGCAGATATGAAGAAACTGAAAATGTACGAAGACAACGACAAAATGCTGTCGTTGATACGTGACAACTACAATGTGTTACAGAGTCTTGGAGCATTTGGCATAAATCTGGGATTCGGCGATAAGACTGTGCGAGAGGTATGTGAAGAACAAGGAGTGGACACTTTCACCTTTCTTGCTGTAGTTAACCTAACAATAAATGACTACCATTCGCAAAGCACTATAGAAAGGCTTGATGTTCCGACTCTGCTGAAATATTTGAAGGCTTCACATCAATACTATATAGACTTCCAACTGCCTTTCCTTCGTCGAGAATTAACGGAAGCACTTGACGAAGATAATAATCTTGGCAGACTCATACTCAAAATCTTTGATGAGTATGCACGATTCATCAAACACCACATGAAATTTGAGGAACAGACTCTGTTCCCATACGTTGAGGCTTTGGTTAATGGCAAGAAGAAAGAAGAGTATAGTATTGAGACTTTTTCAAAACATCATGGACAAACCAATGACAAGCTAAAGGAACTCAAGAGCATCATCATCAAATATCTGCCGTCTGACCCTTTACGCAACAATATGTTAACCGCCACCTTGTATGACATCTACAATCTGGAGGAATGGTTGCAATTACATGCAAAAGTCGAAGAGTTAATATTCTTGCCTGCTATAAAAGCTCTTAAAGAACAGCACGACGCTGAGGATGCAACGGTAAAACTATCGAGTATGCTTGGAGTTCATGAAGCAACAGAACCGCTTTCTGACCGTGAAAGAGAGGTAATAATAGGTGTCGTACAGGGATTAACTAATAAAGAAATTGCAGAAAAACTTTATATTGCTCCCAACACCGTAATTACCCACCGACGCAATATCGCTCGAAAACTACAGATTCACACTACTGCAGGTCTTACTATTTATGCAATAGTCAATCAACTCATTGACATCTCTACTGTATAAACAGATTTCGGTGGATATCAATAGTACTCACCAACTATTACAGAAATCCGCTGACCCCAGAAACCACGCTTAGAAATGCGTAATAAATAGAAAAACCTCACACACCAAACGATGTATGAGGTTTATTTGTTGAGGTGCGTGGCGGAGTCGAACCGCCTTGGCTGGTTTTGCAGACCAGAGACTAAACCGTTCATCCAACGCACCAATCTTAGTCCCTTGTTTTCTTTTGCGAGTGCAAAGGTAGTAATAATTATTGTAACTGCCAAATTTTTTTGCAACTTTTTTACATTTTTCTTTCATATTTCAATTTTTATTTGTACCTTTGCACTCGCAAAAACAAAAAACGCATAAACACCTATGCGCCTGTGGCGAAATTGGTAGACGCGCTAGACTTAGGATCTAGTGTCTTACGATGTGCAGGTTCGAGTCCTGTCAGGCGCACCACAACAAGACGCTAAACGTTACTATCAAACGTTTAGCGTCACTTTTTTGCAACAATTCCAATCCCTCTCAATAGGATTAGCGCATCAGCGGATTATAGATAACAAAAACATCTACGATGTTATGCATATTAAAAAATTACAAGGCAGTCACTGCGTTTTTTTATTATTAAATTTGTTTAATCCAAAAAAAAGAGTTAACTTTGTAGAAAATTATGCACTTTTTTCCCAAGTGCTTACAAATATCAATCATAACAAACGGATACTCAAAGAATTATATACACTTTGAGGAAATATTTTATTGTAAAATGACTAATAATAATATGAAAAGAAAAACGTCATACACACTTATCTTTATCACAGCTATGCTTATGAATGTAATATTCTCTTGCACTCCTAAAGACGTAGCTTATTTTCAAGATAAACAACCAGGAACAACTGCTTTGAAGGACACTATGTTTAACATAACATCGGTACCATTCAAAATGCGCCCCGGAGACAAGATAAGCATAAATATCAGTTCGAGAAATAGCACTCTGTCAAACCAGTTTAACATGGGTGGAGGACAATATCTCATTGACAACAATGGAAACATCGACTTCCCCGTATTAGGAGAGATGCACGTTGCTGGACTCGACCGTCAGGAGTTGACTGACAGTTTGCAAAACATGCTGCGCGAAACTCGTCTGGTTGATGATGCATTGGTAAAGGTAGAATACACTGGACTATATATTACACTGCTCGGACAAAACGGTGGGCGACGAGTAAATATAGATAAGGACAAACTAACTTTCTTTGAATTTATGGCACTGATAGGTGACATTAACCTTAATGCCATACGAACAAACATACTCGTAGTACGCGAGGAAGACGGAGTTATTAGTCAGTATGAACTTGACGTAACAAAAATGAAGAATGTATATGAATCGCCTGCATATTACCTGCATCAAAATGACATCGTTTATATAGAACCCAATAATAAGACGAAACGCAGTACCACGAACCTCGGCAACATGTTCCACACCTGGGGATTCTGGACTGGTATCACTGGTGTAGGCGGATTGTCGCTTTGGTCGCTGATAAAAAGCTTTTAACAATGCATAATTCATAATCTTATATGTAACAATAATTCAACATGCTTATAGTTCATAATCCATCAAACCGCATGGCAATTATGAATTGTGCATTATGAATTATGAAATAAAGACATATGGCAACAAAGAAGAATACAAGCAAACTGAAGAAAAGTCAGCAGGAGGATAGCGGCCTGCCACTTAACATAATGGACATCGTTGGCCTTTGCATAAGCAACTGGTTTTGGTTTGTGATATGCCTGGCCGTGACTTGGAGTGCAGCCCTCATCTATCTGCGCATGACACCACCCATATATACCCGCAGCACGTCAATCATCGTAAAAGAAGATGCTAATACCGAAGCACTTAACGATATCTTTACCCGTACACGCTACGGACGACATAACTCCAACACCGCGCTCAACAACGAGATGATTACCTTGCGTAAGCCTGGGCTAATGTCAAAAGTAGTGGAACGACTGCACCTTGACTATGAATATCAAATACGAGGACGACTGCGCAACACAACACTCTATGCTAACAGTCTGCCTGTAAGTGTTGAGGTTGATGGTGCCAACGATGCCTATGCTGAGTTTGCATTAAAGGTAAAAGACAACAACAACGTGACCATAAAGTGGCTCAGTGGCAATAATGAAAAGAAATACAACACACGCTTCAACCAGCCCGTGAAGACACCTATCGGCACCATGACGGTTAAGAAAACCGATGCTTTCAACGAACGAACGAAAGACGAAATTACGGTGACAAAACGCCCTTTAGAAAGCGCTACGGCATTGTTTGTAAGCAAACTGAATGTTTACAATTCCAACGATGCTTCATCTGTTATCGACATAGCATTGAACGACGTAAACATAGAACGAGCTGACGATGTGCTAAACACGCTTATTGCAGTTTATAACGAGCAATGGATTGAGAACCGTAATCAGGTAATCGTCGCCACGAATAAGTTTATCAATGAGCGTCTGGAATCAATAGAACAGGAGTTGGGCGACGTAGAGAGTGAGCTCAGCAATTACCAGATTTCAAACCACACTCTGAACTCTTCATCAGAAGGAGCACGCTACATGGGGCGTGCACTGGAGTATGAGAACAAGAGCGAACAGTATGAAAACGAACTGGCCATGGTGAAGTATTATCGTGGCTACGTATCTGCAATTAAAGATCGCTCACAACCATTAGCACTGCCAACAGGCATCAACAGTGGTACATTGTCAGGACAGGTAGGTCAGTACAACTCACTCGTCATGCAGCGCATCAACATAATATCAGCATCAACCGAAGCCAATCCTCTAATAACTGACATTGACAGGCAACTGGGAGTTTTGCAACATAGTATTCTTGTCACTATAGATAACCATGTAGCAACAATAAATACACAAATCAAGATGTTGCACGTTAATGATGAGAAGAACAATGCTAAGATTGCAGAAACGCCTGGCAAACAGAAACAATACGTTGACATAGAACGCCGACGAAAAATTAAGGAACAACTATACACATTCCTATTACAGACGCGCGAGCAAAACCAAATGAACCAAGCTTTTGCAGCTTACAACACGCGTGTGCTACAACCTGCAGGAGGCTCTAACCGTCAGTCTTTTCCTGATGACGACAAGATAAAGCAGATAGCACTGGCTATAGGTTTGGGACTGCCACTGGCATTCATAGTTATCAGAGAGTTCCTCAATTCAAAGGTACGCGGTCGCAGAGATGTTGAGAAGCTCTCTGTGCCTTTCGTGGGAGAGTTGCCGCAGATCGAGTTCCCTGACGAGACGACTGAAGGGGTTATCAAGGAATTTATCGAAGACTGGAAATATAAGTTTGAGAAGATTAAAGGCAAGATACTTGGTAAACATGTACACCATCGCCGTAAAGATAAACTGCATAAGGGTGAGCGCGTAGTAGTAAAACACGGTTCACGCAATGTTATCAACGAGGCTTTCCGCGTTTTACGTACCAATCTTGAGTTTATCATCGGTCAAGATAAGGAAAAGAATGTTATCATGACCACATCTGCAAATCCAGGTTCTGGTAAGACATTCATCTCATACAACCTTGCCCTGTGCATGTCACTGAAAAAGAAAAAGACACTTGCCATCGACCTTGACCTGCGTCGTCGCAACCTTTCTTCTTTCGTACAGAAACCAGAAGTTGGTCTGTCAGACTATATCAACGGCACGGTAAGCGATTGGCATGACTTGGTCATACAATCAAAAGAAAGCGAATACATGTGGATATTGCCAGTAGGCACGTTGCCTCCTAACCCTGCCGAGATACTGGCATATGACAAGTTTGCACAACTGATTAACGAAGTGCGTAAAGAATATGACTATATATTCTTTGACTGTCCGCCTGTAGAAATTGTGGCAGACACAAGTATCATATCCAAATATGCTGACATTACGTTGTTTGTAATTCGTGTAGGACTTATGGAACTTGAGTTCCTTAACATCATTGAGGAGTACTATGACGAACAGAAATACAACAATATGGGTATAATTCTAAATGGAACATTGACAGCTAACTCTCGATACGGTTACCGTCGTTATGGCTACCGTTATGGTTATGGTTACGGATATGGCTATGGTGGCTATGGTTATTACGGTTCAGGATACTCGTCTGGTTATGGCGAAGGATACTCTTCTAAGTAATTCATATTATCAATGACTATCCTTTTTATTTCGCCAACAAATTTCGGTTTACAAAAACCAATAGAGGAGGAACTACGCAGGCAAGGGCATTGTGTTAGATTTATCGCTGATGACTTTTTGCCTCACGATAATGGCTATAGAGGTAAGAGCATACTAAAGAAAGTGATAGACTATATATTATTCAATAACAAGAAGATACTAAAACAACATTGGGACGAAATAGATACTCAAAATAATATCTTCTCTGAAAAATATGATATTTGCCTATGTATTAATGGGCTGAGTTTTGGAGATTACGTCTATAATAAACTAATAGGTCGTAATCCTAACATAAGATTTATTTTATATCTGTGGGACACACTGAATTTCTTTGAATATAGTCGTAACTTCCGTTTCTTTGACAAGATTTACTCATTTGACTATAATGACAGCATAAACAATAATTTGATTAGTTTTCTGCCGTTCTACTGGGTTCCTACGACAGAGACATATCATACAGAATATTCTGTTTCACTCATTGGTTCTCATCATGATGACAGACTGCAAATTGCAGAATACGTAGCAGAGCAATTAGAAAAACACAGACTGAGTTACTTCTTTAGAATTGTATGTGGACGCAATTCTTCTTGGAGACCAACGCTAATTAAACAATACATCAAGGCTTTCATCAAAGGTGACAAAAAAACTATACGCAATCTGAGAATTATTACAGGACGAGAGACGCACCCTTTCATAACAGAGAAATCTTTCTCAATGGAAGAAACGCACGAGGTAATCGCCAAATCACAATGCGTATTAGATACTGACATGAGCATACAGGCGGGTCCTACACCAAGACTGATTTGGGCATTATCACAAAACAAGAAGGTCATCACCACCAATAGCTATATAAGTAAAATGCCTTTTTATGATTCTAACTTCATACAGGTAATAGACCGTAAAAATCCTATTATTGACATTGATTTTATCAATCGCAACGCAGAATATAAGTTCATGGAATATCTTAAAAAACTTAGGATTGACAACTGGATAGAAGAATTGATAAGTTAATACAAATAATGTTTCTATTCTCAAAGAAATATTCACTTATAGATACAAATTTGTTCAAAGGTTGGACGGACTGTCATTCCCATATCCTTCCTGGGGTAGATGACGGTATCCGCTCTACGGAGGATTCGCTTGCTGTACTGAAATTCTATGAGCAGGTAGGAGTGAGCACTGTGTGGCTGACACCACACATAATGGAGGACGTGCCTAATGAACCTCAGGAATTAAAAGAAAGGTTCAAAGAATTGTGTGATACCTACGCAAAAACGGAAAGCAATAACAAGGTGAAGTTACACCTCGCTGCAGAGAACATGATAGACTCATTGTTTGTAAAACGTCTGGAAACGGGGAATTTACTAACATACGGTGACAAAGGCAACGAACTGCTTGTTGAGACATCATACGCTCAGGCACCTTATCGCTTTAAGCTGATTTTGCAGGACATACGCAAAGCTGGACTGACACCTGTTCTTGCCCATCCTGAGCGTTATCGTTATATGGATTACGACGATTACTACACACTTCACGATCAAGGCATACGTTTCCAACTGAATATAACTTCACTCAGCGGTGCATACGGTCCTGAACCCAAGGAGCGTGCGGAATTTCTTCTCGAAGAAGGGCTTTATTATTACCAAGGTAGCGACCTACATTCTCTATCGGCATTCAAACGAGCCATCAATGAGCCAGCTGTAAGAAAAAGGATTTACCGTTTACTACAAGCACAATGATGCAACGTGTTTCTATCATAATTCCCGTATATAATGTAGAACCTTACATAGAGGAATGTCTGCTGTCGGTAGCCAACCAGACTGTATCGTCGCAAATAGAATGTATCATCGTTGATGATTGCGGAACAGACAACAGCATCTGCATAGCACAACAGTTTATTGACACATATAATGGTGAAGTAACATTCCGCATTATACACAGAGGGACAAACGGAGGGCTTTCTGCCGCACGCAACAATGGCATACGCGAAGCGAAAGGAGAATATATCTATTTTCTTGACAGCGATGACTATATCATACCAGCATGCATCGAAACACTGCTGAGAATGGCAGACAAGTATGAAGGAGTGGATTTATTGCCAGCCTTATATATTAGGGAAAATAATGACATGGAGCAGTTTGGCTGTCATTCTTTCCCTGAGTTCTCAGATGACAGAAGTTTAATAAAACGTTCGCTGTTGGATTATGACAAAATACCAGTGACAGCTGCCAACAGACTTATCAGACGAGAACTTATAACAAAGAACAATCTATTCTTTAAAGAAGGTATCATACACGAAGATAATTATTGGTCTTTCTTCTTAGCAAAGTACGTAAAACGTATGGCATTCTGTGCAGAGA
>CAMNCV010000058.1 GCA_946534585.1 uncultured Prevotellaceae bacterium | reverse complement strand
CGACCATGAGCCTGCTTTGCAGACTCTCATTGTTTGCTTCGTACGAGGAAGCACTCGCAAACTCGCAATAGCGACCATGAGCCTGCTTTGTATAAACTAAATACTTACTCAGGTAGAAGATAACCCTGACAAAAAAACTTCATTTATGTACTACGTAAAAAAGACATTGGAGATATCCGGATGCCATCAGCTCCGGTTGTCGTATGAGAGCAAGTGCGAGAACTTGCACGGTCACAATTGGGTGGTGACCGTCTATTGTAAATCCCCAGAACTGAATAAAGATGGCATGGTGATTGACTTCTCATTTATAAAACAGAAGATACACGGCTATCTCGATCACGGTAATTTCAACGAACTTCTTCCTTTTAATCCTACGGCAGAGAATATCGCTAAGTGGGTGTGTGACCAGGTGCCTCATTGCTATCGCGTTGAGGTGCAAGAGAGTATGTGTAATACTGCTATATACGAAAAGGATTAAATGAAGGTAAACGAGATTTTTTATTCCTTGCAGGGTGAGGGACTCTATACTGGCACTCCTGCTGTTTTCGTTCGCTTTAGCGGCTGCAATACTCGTTGCGCATTTTGCGATACGCAGCATCAGCACGGCACGGAAATGACAGAGGAAAATGTAGTCGATACCATTATGAAATACCCTGCGCGCCATGTCGTCATAACAGGTGGTGAACCCACACTACAGTTGACGGCATCGTTCGTGCGACTGTTGCACGGGCAGGGCTTCTTCGTACAGATTGAAACAAACGGCTCTGTGCCTCTGCCTGATGGTTGTGATATTGATTGGATTACGTGCTCGCCTAAAGACCTTCCTATTCGTATTCAGCGTATAGATGAATTAAAGGTGCTGTTTGATGTGCGCAATGCCGACAACGAAAGCCGAATCAGACAATATGCAGGCATAAAGGCGAAGGAATATCGCCTGCAACCGGTTGATGCGTCACTCTCGTTGCATGGCAAAGAGTTGGAAGATCAGAACAGAATTAACTTAGAAACTACAATAAACTATATACTTCAGAACCCGAAATGGAAACTGTCATTACAAACACACAAGATAATAAATGTAAGGTGACTGACGAGCAGTTGCAAGATGCCATACGCACCATAATGCTTGCCATAGGTGAGGATCCCGAGCGTGAGGGACTTGTAGAGACCCCTGCGCGCATAGCACGTATGTATAAGGAGATATTCCGTGGCTATAATCCTGACAGTAAGCCCGCTATAACTACGTTTGCCAATTCTGCACATGAGACGGAGATGGTCTTTGATAGCGGTGATTACTACTCCATGTGCGAGCATCACATGCTGCCGTTCTTTGGAAAATATTACTTCGCCTATATGCCAAGTGCTGACGGCAGGATACTCGGAATATCAAAAGTAGCACGCGTGGTAAGTTACTGTGCTGCAAAGTTGCAGTTACAGGAGCGATTGTGTCGCGAGGTGATAGAGATGCTTTCTGAGGCTCTTGATGGCAATGCTATAGGTTTTGCTATAGTGATGAAGGGTAAGCACCTGTGTAAAAGTATGCGTGGAATACGCAACGACGGCGATATGACGGTGTCATACTTTACGGGAGCATTCAAGGATGATGCAAATCTGCGACGCGAATTTTTCAATATGATACAGATGCAGTAATTATCTCTTGTTGAGAAAAAACTGCTGCATGAGCGTTCTGCAATCGTCTTCGCATACACCAGCGGTGACGTTGGTTTTGGGGTGTAATGCCCGTGGAGCAAACTTTCTGTATCCGCGTTTTTCGTCAGGAGCTCCATACACTATGCGTGGTATCTGTGACCACCCCAATGCACCGGCACACATGGGACAAGGTTCTACGGTGACGTATAATGTACAGTCGCTAAGGTATTTTCCCCCGAGGGCATTAGCAGCCGCAGTGATAGCCTGCATCTCTGCGTGTGCCGTGACATCGTGGAGCGTCTCTGTCAGATTGTGTGTACGAGCTAATATGCGTCCGTGACATACTATGATGGCACCAATGGGTATTTCTCCTTCAGCGGCTGCCTGTTCTGCTTCAAACAGTGCTTTTCGCATATATTGCTCGTCTGCTGTAGAATTATTCATTTGAATAGGGATTTATTGATGTAAATAGCATTAGCGATTGCAAAGTTACTCATAATTTGTCAATTATTCGTGAAGAGTCCTCATAATTTATCAATTAGTCGTGAAGAGTCCTCATAATTTATCAATTAGTCGTAAGGAAATCCTCTTTTTTCTGTTACGAGAATAATTCAAACATACAACAAACACAAATAAACATTACAAGAACATTGAAACTACGTACGAAACATATATTCTTTTTTATATTATTACTATTTCTGCTGACTGTGCTTGCTGCGTGGTCGGTATGGTATTTTAAGCCTGTAACAGAGGAAGAAGCAGTTGCTTCGGATGTTGCGGTAATAACCGAAACACGCTACATAGTCATGGCTGACAGCGTGGATGTGTTTGCTTTCTCTGCGCCACGTGGCGATACTCTGCTTAATGACATCGTTGATGTAAAGCACGATATACTCACAAAGGAGCGTAGCAGGGTGAGCGCACAGTGGGTGAGGAGATGGAATTTGTTGCCATATAGCGGTGGTACCCTTGCAGTGGAGGCATTTGACACAGCGAAGGTGACTTCCTTCAGCCATGATAAGGTTCTTGCTTTGCTCAGGCGTGAGGCGCAGCATCTGAATTATCTCCTGCAGTTGGCAGATGCACAGAGGAAGGATATAGATTATTTTACCAAGACACATACAGTGACAGATAATGGCTTCGATATAGTGTCGCGCTATGGCGAGGAACTGACTATTGCCGAGGATTCGGTAACCCGTTGTGTGGCGCTGGTGGAGAAAGCATTGTGTGGTAAACGCTTGCAGATAAGACTTGACCGTAGATATTACTTGAACTCTTATCTCGGACAGATAGAGTGTGTGGCAACGGAGAGCAATGACAGTACATTGACATTGCGTATGAAACCTACGGAGCGCCAAGAGGAAGTAGAGTTGGAGCAGGGGATAGGTGCTCATATTGCACATTCACGCTTTACTGCTGCTTCGTCACTCGCAAGACTCATAAAGCGCAGACCCAAGCCCATGTCGTTCTTTCTAACTGCCGTAGATAGTGCAGGAACATACACCGGCAAACGTGATTCCGTAAATCAGCCTCATGGCTATGGACGCTTTGTATCTCCGCAGGGTGAGTTCTATGAGGGCGAGTGGGTTCATGGCAAGCGCGAAGGCGTTGGCTTTACGATGATACCCGGCAAGCGCCTGCTGTTGGGTGAATGGAAAGCTGACCGTTTCCTTGGTGAGCGTATAACATATACTCCTGAGCGAATATATGGCATTGATATATCGCGTTTCCAGCATGAAGACGGACGTAAGCGATATAATATCGATTGGCGCAACCTGCGTATCACGTCGCTTGGCAAATTGTCGAAGAAGAAGATTGACGGCACAGTGAATTATCCTGTACGCTTCGTGTATATCAAATCAACTGAAGGAGTAACGGTTAAAAGTAATTATTATGCTGCAGACTATGTGTCTGCTCGCAAATATGGCTACCGCACTGGCGCATATCATTTCTTCTCTATATCCTCTTCCGGTGCCAAGCAGGCTGAGTATTTCCTGAAAAACAGTCGCTATCAGCGTGGTGACCTGCCGCCGGTGCTTGATGTAGAGCCTACCGATGCTCAGATACGCAGAGCTGGAGGCATTGATGCCGTATTCCGTAATGTGCGTGATTGGCTCAGAGTGGTAGAGCAACGTCGTGGCGTGCGTCCGATACTGTATATCAGTCAGAGCTTCGTAAACAAGTATTTGTCTAAGGCTCCTGACATAAAAAAGAAATACGAGGTATGGATAGCACGTTACGGAGAATACAAGCCCGACGTGCATCTGGTTTACTGGCAGTTGTCACCTGACGGACGAGTTAATGGCATACACGGTGATGTGGATATCAATGTTTACAATGGCTTTTCGATGAATTAAGGTGTATTCCTTTAATTACCACCGTAATAGAACCCGCACTTTAATTCTATATCTTCTTTTACAACTGCCCTGCTTCAACGAGCCTTACTACTCGTTCTGTCAGTTTGTCTTTGCCTTTCGGGTCATATTCCTTCTTTAGTGAAGCTCCGAGCATCCATGCAAACGACTGGTAGAAGGCAGCTTTTGTGCTGCCGAGGAATGCCTGCACAAGTTGGTATGACGAGGAATTTGTCTCGCGGTATATTAGCTTTATGAGTAGTTTGCCTTGAGAGAAGGTGAGTTTCTTCAGCCTGGGCGTGTATTCAGCCTTCAGACTCTTCTCTACAAACTTTATATGTTCTTCGCGTGCTTTCTTGTTGGGCAAGGTTTCTAAGTATTCGTAGGTCTCGATGACAGCGGAGTTTACCTCCTTGGCTATTGGTAATACGCGTTTTACGTTATATACCAGGCGGTTATAAGCCTCGCGTTGCTTTTCATTCTTGAACTCCAGCGGCCCATATACGTACACATTGTTGAACTCGACATATTGCATACTGTCGCTTGCCGTCGTCTCATCAAGTACCTTGCCAATGCGCACCATAGGCACGAACGTAGGACTATCCATGTCAACCTTTCTGTCCTCGGGCTTTATCTTCTTCTTATCCTTAGCTCCTGCTGGTATGGCAATGAGTGCTAAGAGTATGTAAAGCAAATACCTTTTCACGTTATTCTGTCCTCCTTATGCCTTGTTTTGCTTCAGGGCTTCTACGAAATCACTTATTTTGTGCAGTTCCTCTGGTATGTGTATGTTTTGCGGACAATGTGGCTCGCAATGTCCGCAGCCAATGCAGTGGTCTGCTTGTCTCATGCGTGGTACGGTGCGGTCAAGCCCGATGAGATAGTTGCGACGTAGCTTGATGTATGTCTTTTTATCTTCATCATTCGTTTTCTTTGTGAATGGCAGAGTGCCATCGTTCTTGCATTTGTTGTAATGTACGAAGATGCCTGGTATGTCAACGCCATACGGACAAGGCATACAGTATTTGCAGTCGTTGCATGGAATGGTCTGCATGTTTACCATGCGCTCGGCAATGTCCTTGTGTAAGTATTCCATTTCCTTCGCATTGAGGGGAACTATCGGGCAGTAAGACAGAAGGTTGTCTTTCAGATGCTCCATGTAGGTCATTCCCGACAATACGGTCAGTACTCCCTTAGGCGTGCCGGCATAGCGGAAAGCCCATGAGGCCACGCTCTTCTCCGGATTGCGCTGCTTTAGGTCGTTGGCAATAAACTGTGGCACGTTGCTCAGTCTTCCTCCCAGCAGCGGTTCCATAATTACTGCCGGTATTCCCCGTTTCTTCAGTTCTCCGTATAGGTATCGTGCATCGGTGTTGCGGTCATTGATTTCGTTGGCATAGTCCCAGTCAAGGTAGTTTAATTCTATCTGTACGAAATCCCATTTGTACTTATCGTGTTGCGAAAGCAGGTAGTCAAACACCTCGATGTCGCCATGATAAGAGAAACCGAGGTTTCTGATGCGCCCGGCCTTTCTTTCCTCAACGAGGAAGTCGAGCATACCATTGTCTATGTATCGTCCTTCAAGCGCTTCCATGCCGCCCATGCCTATGCCGTGGAGCAGGTAGTAGTCGATATAGTCCACCTGCAACTCCTTCATGGAGTTGCGGTACATCTCCATTGACTCCTTGCGCCCCCACGTCTCCTCGTTGGAATTTGAGAGTTTCGTAGCCACGAAGTAGTCGCTGCGCTTGTGTCTGCTCAGTGCGATACCGGTTGCGCGTTCAGACATACCTTGGCAGTATGCCGGACTGGTATCAAAGTAGTTTACGCCGTGGTCCATGGCATAATCCACCAAGCGGTTGACCATCTCCTGGTCAATAGGAGCTTTGTTGTCGCGCCCTGACGCACCACCTCCCTCTACTGGCAGGCGCATCATGCCGTAGCCCAGCAGAGAAACCTTCTCATTCGTCTTAGGATTGATGCGGTAAGTCATCTTGCCTTTTGGGGGCTCCACCTGACGACGATATTCCTCGGCAGCCTGTGTGTCGGTACTCTTCCTGCAACCTGTCATTACAGCCGCAGTGATCAGTGCTCCACCTCCAAACAGTTTGAGGAATGTGCGTCGTGATATGCTTTTCTTAACCTTATTCTCGTTCATGGTGCAGGATTTGTCTTGTCGGAGTGCATCTTCGGTGCAAATTTACAAATAAAAATCCGAATCTCCAAGAGTTGACAGTGTAAAATAGAAATTGACAGAAAAAACGGATAAATTTCGTTATGCTAATATTTTCTGTCGGACTTGATGATATCTTTGTTGCTATCTGATTACTGTGCAATCGCTATCTGATTACGTTGTAAAAGCTATGCAATTACAGTGTAATCGCTATCTGATTATGGTGTAAAAGCTATCAGATTACAGTGCAGTCGCTATGTGATTACGGGAAAGACAATGTTCAGAATTGCTCTACTATTACATAAGTCGTTTTATGACAGTGTTTTAGGTGGATTTTGAGAATTTGCACAATATCTGCGAAAAAGATACTTTCGTGATTGTTTTCGCAAGCATTTGAAACTAAAATATGGTTTTGTGGCAGATATTGTAGCAAAAAAATGACATGTTAAATCAAAAAAATTATTACCTTTGCACTCGGATTTTGTGTAAGGGGTTCTATTATTTACCACCGTAATAAATAGAACCCACCGTAATCTAAACAATAACAACGATATGAACAAAAAGAGTCTTTTATTTTCAATCATGCTCTTCTCAGCATCATTGCTGACACGGGCCGAGGTAAAACTGCCGTCGCTCATAGCTGACGACATGGTGATGCAACAAAAGTCTGACGTGCGCCTATGGGGCTGGGCAACGCCTGGCGAGAAGGTAAGCGTGAAGTCCTCGTGGGGTGCTACGGCATCGGCCACGGCCGGCAAGGACGGACGTTGGCTGACAAAAATCCACACACCTGAGGCTTCATATCAGGAACAGACCCTCACGATAGGTTCGCAGGAGCAAGGAAAAAAGAAGAGTCAGGCTGGCAATGGCGAGGTGACGATGCGCGTACTCATAGGCGAGGTGTGGCTCGCTACGGGGCAGAGCAACATGGAAATGCCCCTGAAAGGATTTGGCGGAGCGTGCGTGAAGAATGGCGCAAGCGATGCTATGCGTGCCATGCAGGAATCACCATACGTGCGTATGTACAACGTGGAACGCCGACAGACGTTTACACGACAGGAGTGTTGCAACGGCAAATGGCTCACGCCTACGTTTGATAATGCCCTTGAATATTCCGCTACGGCATATTATTTCGCCTCAGCACTGAGCAATGCCCTGCAAGTGCCGGTGGGCATTGTCAACTGTAGCTACGGCGGCACACGCGTGGAGAGTTGGTCGTCGGCAGAGACGTGCAGGGAATACCCTGACGTGCCGCAAGACAGCATTGGAGTGTTTGGTGCCGGCAGACCGTCATACGAGCGTCCGCTGGTGACATATAATGCCATGTTCTGGCCAATACGCCAATATACTTACAAGGGTATTATCTGGTATCAGGGCTGCGGCAACGTAGCAGACTGGCAGAACTACTCCTACCGTCTGCAGCGCATGGTGGAACAGTGGCGCAAGGAACTCGACCTCGGCACACTGCCCTTCTATCAGGTGCAGATAGCCCCTTACGACTATGGTGAGCAGGGTAAAGCTCCGAGATTGCGCGAGCAACAGGAGAAGGCGTGCTCGATGATACCTAACTCTGACATCATCTGTACCAACGACCTTGCTGAATCATTCGAGCGTTTCAATATCCATCCGCGCGAAAAGCGTGCCGTAGGACTGCGCTTGTCACTGCTTGCGCTCAACCAGACTTACGGCCGTAAGGAGATACCATGCCACGGTCCGCATTACGACCCGCAGAAGACCCGCATCAGCGGAGATACAATTACCGTGGGAGTGACGACAAATAACTACGGCATCTGCCGCAACTACGACATCATGGGCTTTGAGATTGCAGGCGAAGACCGCGTGTTCCACCCTGCCAATGCTAACTTCAACTGGCGCGACAACTCATTCAGCCTCACCTCGCCCGAGGTCAAGAACCCTGTTGCAGCGCGCTATTGCTTCCGTGATTTCCAAATTGGCAACGTGATAGGAGGCTACGAACTGCCTCTGATGCCCTTCCGCACCGACGACTGGTAAGTTCAGATACTGGTGGTTGAGGGCATAAAATGCAACTTTTCCTTAGATTTTTTTGCAGAATGAAAATAAATGATTAACTTTGCAGGGTGGATTATACGACTAATAATCCGCAACAGCAACAGATAATTATTATATATTAACTAATTAAAAACAAAAAGACTATGGATTTCGGAAGCATTTTAGGCAATCTGGGTGGGCTGCTCGGTGGAGGCAAGAAGGCCGCAGGAACTGCAGCAGCACAGGATGGTGGATTGCAGGATATTATTGCAAACCTGGGTCTTGGAGCCCTCAGTAGCATCAATCCGCAGGACATTATCACGAAGTTTCAGAAGGGTGAGATTTCTCTCGATCAGGCTCAGGCAGTACTGAAGCAACTCGCTTCTACGCTTGGACTGGGTGATAAGATTAACGATTACATGGGTATGCTGAAAAAATAAGCATCAGATGACGTTTTTATGTTATGTAGTGGCGATGGAGGCTGAGGCTCAGCCTTTCATCGCTTTTTACGCAATGCAGGAGCGCAAAGGTTTCTTTGCACCCCTGCCTTGTCGCTTATGGGAGTGTGAATATGAGTCGATTACGCTGTATGTCGTCACGCCGGGGCGGCACCATGACCGCGACCTGATAGGCTGCGAGGCAGCTGCCATGACAACAACTGCTATCATGGAACGACTTCATCCCGATATGATAATAAATAGCGGAACGTGCGGTGCGTGGGCTCGCCATGGTATGCACGTGGGACAGGTGTGCATAGGCTCCGGTGCTATGTTCCATGACCGTCGAGTGCCTGACGACAATGCCTGGGCTACTCAGGGTCTGGGCAACTACCAAGTATGGCAGGGTTCCAAGCGCATGGCAGAGGCTTTGGGACTGGCTATGGGCAGGGTGACCACAGGCTCATCGTTTGACATGACCAAGGAAGATGAGCAAACCATAGAAAGCAACGGCGGTCAACTGAAGGAGATGGAGGGCGCTGCCGTAGCATTCGTATGCTCGCAATATGGCATACCTGTAGTGCTGGTGAAGGCTGTGACCAACCTGCGCGACGCGCCTGACGACGATATGGAAACCTTCCACAGCAACCTTCGGACGGCATCAGAGGCTCTGCTTGAAGCCAACAAGCAGATACTCTCATACCTTGCCCATGCTACATTATGATTTTACAGGCATGATTATTGCCAGACAGATATAAAGTATCAGTCCTGGAAAACCAGCTGCGAATATAGAAAGGAATACGTATGCCGCACGCATCATCGTGGGGTCAATGTCAAAATAGTCGGCAAGTCCGCCGCAAACGCCACACAGCATCTTGTCAGTGTTGGAACGTGTAAGTTTCTTTTGCATAGCTATAACAGTTTGTTTGGTTTATAAAGTTTAACATTACGGTGGTAACTAATAGAACCCACCTTATATATATAAGTTAAGAAGTCAAGGTGTGTTCATTCATCTGAGCGCAAGTCAATGGCTGCAGTGTCCTTAATTTCCTCCATTACAGGTATGGTGTCGCGTGGATTTACTTGCACGCTGTCGGGCGAGAGGAAACCGATGTCAGAGCGATTTATGTATTTTTGAAATGAAGAACCACACACTACGAGTGAGACAATCATCCAGACCAGCATCAACAGCCAAGCGATTACCAGTACAAGCGATGAGCGATGGCTACCACCGCTGCCAAAGATTCGCTTGATTATCATGTATATCGGGATGGCAACGACGAGCAGAGCTGCTATGCCTCCCGTTACTGTAAGCCAGCCATAGTCAGAGAAATACGAACTGCTCAATCCGAAGTCAGATGCGGAGAGGACGAAAGGAAGCCCAATGCCTAATCCTCCTATAGTGCAGCCTATTGCCACAACGATTACAAATAATACTAATATTACGACGAAGAATACAGGCATAAGCATTGCCAGCACAAGCAGTACGAAGAGAGCCTTCAGACAACCGCCACCACCTGTATTGCGTTGCTGAGGAGCGTTATCAGTGTTAGTATCGCTGATTACCTGTGCATTGATATTCTCTGGTGTCACCTCTGCCCCCTTCATGCGGAGTTTGTCTTCTGCCGTGCGCGCCTCTGGTACTACCATACAAAGCACAATGTAGGCTATAGGCAACAGCCAGAAACCACCAGGAAGGAACCATATATCTGTGGGTGTGATGTTTGTTATGCGCATAAACATTCCCAAAGAACCAACTATAGGCTCAAGTATGAATGGCAGAATTACAAAAGCCAGACGCCACAGGGTCACGTCGCCCTTGCCTACATACTGCGCCAGTCCTGAGCATACGCCTCCTATCATCTTGTCTGTAGGGTCGCGATAAAAGCGGCGTTTCTTTACGTTGAACTTCACTTCATCCATGAATGATGCTCTGTCTTCATGGCTTCCTTCTTCGCTTGAAGCAGCCGTACCGTTATATTTAGCATTATTATCCGTACGCGTTGCACCTTCTTCTGCCCTGTCGTCAATCTCCTGCGGATTGCCTATCTGCGATATTATTTCCTTAATGGTATCGATGCCTACGGCTTCCATTCCCTGTTGCTTGCGCTGCCACAGTAATTCTGCCACTCGGTGTTCTATATCGTCAGCAATTTCCTCACCGCCTTCCTGGCGCGAGAAGTAACTCTTCATGCTGTCGAGATAGTGTTCTAACAGCTTGTAGGCATCATCATCTATGTTGTATAAGGTGCCAAACAGGTTTATTTGTATGTTCTTTTTCATCTTTTCTTAGTTGTTTAGTAGAGTGGTATCTGGTGGGGTGAGACATTCTATTTGTATTAAATAAAGAATTATGCACTATGAATTGTTAACTATGAATTATGTATTATGAATTATTCCAAGTACATTCCTTTTAGCTTATCAACCGTATTGGTTAGTTCAGCCCAACTCTGGTCCATCAGCCTAAGGGCTTCTTCACCGTCCATAGTGAGTGCGTAGTACTTGCGAGGCGGTCCCTGAGTGCTTTCTCGCCACTCGTATTTCAGCAACATATCCTTTTTTAGTCGCGTAAGCAAAGGATAGAGAGTGCCCTCCACCACAATCATGTCAGCCAGACGCAGACGTTCGATTATATCGTTGGCATAACATGGGCAGTGCCTCAATAGCAGCAGTACGCAGTATTCAAGCATTCCCTTGCGCATCTGAGATTTAGCATTATCTGTGTTCATGTTCCTTATTTTATTCTGTTGTCATATCTAATTTTATAAGCTTTCGCTAACTTTGCTTGTAGCTTTCAGTTGCAAAGATAAGAACTTTTATAGTACCTTGCAATACCAAGTACTGTAAAACTGTTAAGATTTAGTATTTATTAACTTTTCAATATGATAGCCACACTCTACTTCTATTATCCCTGACAAAATACGGCAGCGTCCCTCTAACCTTTGCTAATGCAATATTCTCAGCCTTACTTTCTATCCACGTCTGAAACTCCTGCAGCACATCCTTAACCTTATTCACACTCTCTCCATTCACTGGCTCACCACGCAATATCTTCTTTACATCTTTCTTACGTTCTTCTTTGGTCTTTAATATAGACGTAACAAAGCAACGGCAATGCGGATGCCAGCCTGTAAACTTAAAGTCCTTGGGGTACTTACCAGCCAGTTCATCGCAGATGTCGTGGAACTCGTGAGCTTTGCCGTCACGCCCAAGGCACGTGTGATTGTTTTGCGCTATGATATTTTTTTCTCGTTATCTGTGTTAATGTAAAAGAAAAGTTTTTCAATTTCAGAATTATTTCGTAACTTTGCATTCGGAAATCAGAGCCGCACACCAGTCTTTTAGACTGACAAATGCTATTTCCTCATGCGAAGAAGCATTCGGAAATCAGAGCCGCACACCAGTCTTTCAGACTGATAAATGCTATTTCCTCATGCGTGGAAACACTCGAAATAAACATAATTTAAAATGTACTACGCATAGTGCATAATTCATAATTGATATGAAACTGACAAATCAACTTGAGCATTACGAAGGCTTCATCTGGAAGCGAGAGATTAACGTGCGTGACTTTATACAGCACAACTATACTCCTTACGAGGGAGACGAGTCTTTTCTCGCACCCCCAACAGAACGCACGCTGAAGGTATGGAATATACTGACCGAGATGTTCAAGACAGAGAGAAAAAAAGGTGTATATGACGCCGAAACTACCAAACCACAAACACTGACCACTTATGGTCCTGGCTATATCAGTAAGGACGACGAGGTTATCGTGGGACTGCAAACTGACGCGCCCCTGAAGCGTGGGATATTCCCAAAGGGCGGTATAAGAATGGTAGAGACCGCTCTGCAGTCTTACGGATACAGTCTCAATCCCGAAACAAAAGAGGTTTATACCAAGCATCGCAAGACGCATAACGCTGGTGTGTTCTCTGCTTATACTAAGGAAATACGCGCTGCGCGCCATTCACATATCATCACCGGACTGCCTGATGCCTATGCACGCGGACGCATTATTGGCGACTATCGTCGTATTGCGCTCTATGGCATAGATAACCTAATAGAAGAGAAGAAACGCTATCAGGATCGCCTTGATGTGCAGGAACTCTCGGAGGAAATCATCCGCCAACGTGAGGAGATGGCTGAGCAGATAGAGGCTCTCAACGACTTCAAGAAGATGTGTGCAGCCTATGGCTTCGATGTAAGTAAACCGGCAAAGAATGCCCGTGAGGCAGTGCAGTTTGTTTATTTCGGCTACCTTGGTGCAGTGAAAGATCAGGATGGCGCTGCCATGTCAATAGGTCGTATATCTACATTCCTTGATATTTTCATCGAAACAGACCTGAAAAACGGCACTCTCACAGAGCAGGAGGCTCAGGAACTCATCGACCAGATGGTAATCAAGTTGCGCATAGTGCGTTTCCTGCGCACTCCAGAGTATAACGACCTGTTCTCTGGTGATCCCGTATGGGTTACTGCATCAGAGGGTGGTATGGGCATTGACGGTCGCACGCTGGTGACTAAGACCTGTTTCCGTATGCTCCATACGCTGGAGAACCTCGGTCCTGCGCCCGAACCGAACCTCACGGTGCTGTGGAGCGAACGTTTGCCAGAGGCATGGAAGCGCTACTGCGCAAAGATGTCGATAAAGACCTCTGCCATACAGTATGAGAATGACGACCTCATGCGCCCAGACTATGGCGATGACTATGGCATTGCCTGCTGTGTGTCGCCAATGAAGATTGGCAAGCAGATGCAGTTCTTTGGTGCCCGTGCCAACCTTGCCAAGTGTCTGCTATATGCCATCAATGGTGGTCGCGATGAGAAGTCTGGCGAGCAAGTGGCTCCGGGTTTCTCGCCAATTACAAGTGAATACTTAGAGTATGACGAGGTAATGCAGAAGTTTGAGCAGATGATGCGCTGGTTGGCTAAGACCTATGTCAACGCTCTGCAGATAATACACTATATGCACGACAAGTATGACTATGAGGCCTTTGAGATGGCACTGCACGACGGCGACGTGGAACGCACGCGCGCCACTGGTATTGCAGGACTGTCAATAGTGACTGATTCGCTTGCTGCAATCAAGTATGGAAAGGTCAAGGTAATACGCGATGAGCGAGGATTAGCAGTAGGTTTCGAGAATTCTGGATATACTCCGTTTGGTAATAACGACGATGCTACAGATCGCATAGCAATGATGGTGACAGAGAAATTCATGGAATATCTGCGTCAGCACCAGACATACCGCAATGCTCGCCCGACGCAATCGCTGCTTACGATTACGTCTAACATCATGTATGGCAAATACACGGGTGCTACGCCTGACGGTCGCGAGGCATGGGTACCGTTTGCTCCAGGAGCAAATCCTATGAACGGCAGAGACCAGCGCGGTGCCGTGGCTGCTTTGGCATCTGTAGCAAAACTACCTTTCCAGCATTCTCACGATGGTATAAGCTATACATTTGCCATCTCGCCTTCAACGCTTGGCAAGGAAAGTAATACGCAGATTGACAACCTCGTAAACTTGATGGATGGTTATTTTACACCCGATGGTGGTCATCATCTCAACGTCAATGTGTTTGATCGTGACCTACTTGTTGATGCCATGGAGCACCCTGAGAAATATCCACAACTTACAATACGCGTATCAGGTTATGCTGTTAATTTCGTTAAACTGACGCGCGAGCAACAGCTCGATGTTCTCAGTCGCACGATAAATCACAAGATTTAAGGTGGTAATGAATATAACCCACCTTAAGATACATTAGAAAATAATAAAAGCAACGGGATTCTGACATTACGATAATGCGGAATCCCGTTGTGATTTGGTTTTGTTATTAGGTTTGTATGAGTTTGTCGTATTGACTTAGAACTTATAGTCTATGCCTACGCCTATCACGTGGTTGGTGCGGCTGTAGGTTTCCTTTGCATTGTATGGAGTGCCGTATGCGTTTGTGAGGTTCTTCTCGTAGTCGCTATATATAGATGTGAAATAGCTTACGTTGAGACGAATCTTGTCATTGATGTTCCATGCGCCGCCAAGACCTACAGAGTAGCTATCGCAGGCGAATGATGTATTCTGCTGGTACTCGTCGGTAAGACCGTAGTCGGTGCGCTGACCGCCGCAGCTGACGGTGAACTTATCGTTGATGTCATACTCCACGCCTGCGAGTATCTCGTGTGTGCCGTGGCTGAGAGTCTTCTGACGGTCACCGCCCATCTTGGCGTTCTTGTCGTCATACCAGTGATATTCCACAGCGGCACGCAACTTCTCTGTAAAGTCATAACCAACAGCGAAAGTCAGCAGTGAAGGCATATCATAGCGCGTCTTGGCACCATCCTGAAAAGGTGCGGTGTAAGCACCGAGGCGAGCTTGGAGTCCCTGCAACATTGCAGGAGTACCTACAGGGTCGGTAGCCATCATGTAAGCCACCACGTTTGCTCCCAATCCAGCCTCCAGCACGTTAGTCTCATTCTCTGTCTGTATCTTTGTGCGGAACTCATAGCGTGCGCTGACAGTAAGTGGTCCTTTGTGGAAGTCAAGGCTGACGATAGGAGTGAAGCCCCATCCCTTCTGGTTTACGTCAAGCAGCAGTGATGCCACCTCGCCAAACACCGGGTGGTCGCCAGCAATAACATGACCGCGGTAGTAGCCGTCATAATAGTTAGCACGCAGACCTACCGCTGCTGACAAGCAGTCGATGATCTTATAAGAGAAGTTCACCTGACCACCATATATATACTGCTTACCCTTCATGTTAGAGTTGAGAGAATACTGGTCGGGGGTAACACCCTGTGCGCCGAGCAGGGAAGTCATCATCATGTTATACATAGGCACACCTTCCTTATACTCCACAAAACCACCGCTGCCCACGATGCCAATCATACCTGATAAAGCCCACTTGTCCTTGTGGTAAGTAGCGAAGAGCGCTGGTACGATAGGAGCAGAGGCCTCGCCATTATACTTTTTGTTTAACTCAGACATACCCTCAAAACTTGTCTCTATGTCACGTTTCTGCCAAGGCTTCTGGAAGTTGAGTGACATCTCGAAACCTTCATGTCCCCAAACCAGTCCGGCAGGGTTAGAAAAGGCGCCATCGATTTCCGTCGTTGCACCGCGGGCAAACATACGGTCGAACGCTATGTGATAATTAGTATTAGTCATCAGTCCGCCAGCAGAGGCAGAGGATGACGCAAGGCAGACAATGGCTGCCAATGATAAAAATTTCTTTTTCATTATCCTTATTGGTTTTACCTTATATGAAATATGCAATGCAAAGGTAGTGATAAATCATAAAAGAGTAAAATTTGTACTACAAAAACAGTCTCGTGTAGCTATATTTTGCCTAAAACGTACTATCAGACAAACTATAATTTACTATCTTTTTTCTGATTATACAATCAAGAAAATTTGATATCACATATTTTTTTTGTAATTTTGTACTTTCAATATCAGATACATTATAATACATATTATGCTTGCACTCACACCTCTCATATTCTTCATCTGTGTATATCTCGGTATAAGCATCATTGCTGGAGATTTCTACAAAGTACCTATTACCGTGGCATTTATGCTTACGGCTATAGTATCTATAATCGTAAGCAAAGGCACACTTAAGCATCGATTAAAAGTGTTTTCCTCTGGTAGTTCGTCGGAAAATATGATGCTCATGATTTGGATTTTCATTCTTGCCGGAGCCTTTGCCAACTCTGCCAAGGAAATGGGTAGTATAAATGAAGTTGTAAACTTGACGTTATCACTCGTACCATCAGATACCATATTCGCTGGACTGTTTCTCGCCTCCGCAGTCATCTCGCTATCAATAGGCACCAGCGTGGGAACTATCGTGGCGCTGATGCCAATAGCCGTAGGCATAGCAGAAGCCGTAGGTCATTCTGTGCCGTTTACAGCTGCCATAGTGGTGGGAGGCGCTTTTTTCGGTGATAACCTCTCTTTTATTTCCGATACAACAGTATGTGCTACACAATCACAAGGCTGTCACATGAGCGATAAATTCAAGACTAACCTTCGCATCGCTCTGCCAGCAGCCATGCTTGTATTGATATACTACGCTTTGACAGGCTCTGACGTGGCTTCTCCTGGAGAACTTCACTCAGCAAATCTTCTAAAGGTATTGCCTTACGTAGTGGTTCTTGTTACCGCCATGTTTGGAGTCAACGTACTTGTAGTGCTCGTGCTCGGAATATTGCTTACGGGCATTGTCGGAATATGCTATGGCGATTACAACATATACTCATGGTTTGCTGCCATGGGCGATGGTATCGTCGGTATGGGCGAGTTGATTATCATTACCATGCTTGCAGGAGGTATGCTTGAGGTAATACGAGCTAATGGCGGCATACGATTTCTCATGAACAAGATATTACGCCATGTACATTCACCACGCACCGCCGAATTGAGCATTGCCGCAATAGTCAGCGTGGTGGATATATGCACCGCCAACAATACCGTGGCCATCATCACCGTGGCGGGGATAGCCAAGGATATAAGTCATCGCTTCAATCTCGACCCACGACGGGTAGCAAGTATCCTCGACACTTTTTCTTGCGTGATGCAGGGTATTATACCTTATGGAGCACAGTTACTCATGGGAGCCGCACTGGCCTCTGTGAACCCTGTTGATATAATACCTTACCTATATTATCCTTTTGTATTGTTTGCCTTTGCTATTGGCATGATATTAGTAGGAGACAGATCGCGCAAGTCTAAACGAACATTGCCAAAATATGTAGCATAACGTCATTCATTATGGTAGGCAAATGTATAAAATAACGGCAGCTTTTGTTGAAATCACTACAGAGATATGCCGTTATTAAAAGAAAAATATGTATCTTTGCATTGGTTTGCTGAGAGAGGGTACTTGAAGATATACTAATTTAAACTATAAACAAATCATGCAAGGAAAGAAAATCGCTACACTAATCACTTCGCTGTTGACACTCGGCGTTATGCCAACATGTGCACAAACGTTGCCATATCAAGACGAGAGCCTTCCTATTGAAACTCGCGTCAAAGATGCCCTGTCGCGCATGACCCTGAAAGAAAAATGTCGGTTGTCATACGCACAGAGTAAATTTTCATCACCAGGATGTCCACGACTGGGTATTCCCGAATTGTGGATGAGCGATGGTCCGCACGGTGTGCGTGTGGAGATAAACTGGAACGACTGGGGTTGGGCAAACTGGACTAACGATTCTGTTACTGCTTTTCCTGCTCTTACAGCTCTGGCTGCTACGTGGAATCCAGACCTCGCCGCCATCTATGGTAAAGCCTTGGGAGAAGAAGCACGATATCGTGAAAAGGATGTTCTGCTGGGACCAGGCGTAAACATATACCGCACCCCGCTTAACGGCCGCAATTTTGAGTACATGGGCGAGGATCCATGTCTGTCAAGCCAGATGGTGGTGCCATACGTAAAAGCATTACAGAAGAACGGTGTGTCATGCTGCGTAAAGCATTTCATCTTCAATGATCAGGAAGAATTCCGTGGACACGTTGATGTGCGTGTGTCTGACCGTGCCGTTCATGAGATATATCTGCCTCCATTCAAAGCAGCAATACAAAAGGGTGACGCTTGGAGTCTGATGGGTAGTTATAATCAGTATAACGACATTCACTGCTGTCATAATCCATATACCATCAACAACCTGCTCAAGGATGAACTTGGTTTCAAGGGCGCAGTGATAAGCGACTGGGGCGGTGCTCATGATACGCGTGAGGCAGCTCTATATGGTCTTGACCTTGAGATGGGGTCATATACCAACGGACTGACTACCGAGGCTCAGGGCTTTACTTATGACGATTACTATCTTGGCAATGCTTATTACAACATGGCTGCAAAGGGTGAAGTTCCCATGGAGGTGGTTGATGACAAGGCAGGGCGTATGCTTGCACTGAACTTCAAGACTGCCATGAACCGTAATAAGCCTTACGGCACTATGAATTCCCCAGAACACATCGCTGTTGCGCGCAAGATTGCCGATGAGGCTGTAGTATTGCTGAAGAATGACAAAGGCTTGCTTCCGCTCGATATTAAGAAATACAAAAAGATTCTTGTGGTCGGTGAGAATGCTACAAGACAACTTTGCCCTGGTGGCGGTTCGTCTGAGTTGAAGGCTAAGGATGAAGTTTCGCCACTGCGCGGATTGCAGGAGCGCTTCGGCAACGAGGTAGAGATTGTTTATAAACCTGGATATATGTCGGGCAAGTGCAGTTACGACGGCATTGATATCATTGCCGACAACGAACAGGCTGCCTTGCGTGCTGAGGCTCTCAGTGCTACAAAAGATTGTGACCTTATAATATATATAGGCGGACTCAATAAGAACCATTTTGAGGACTGCGAAGGCGGAGACCGTCGTTCCTATAACATGTCGTGGGGACAGGACGAACTTATTTCTTCGTTGGCAAAGACTGGCAAGCCTATGGTGACAGTCATTGTCTCGGGAAATGCTTATGCCATGCCATGGATTAAGCAAGTTTCTACACTCGTACAGTCTTGGTATCTCGGCAGCGAGGCAGGACATGCCTTGGCAGATATACTCAGTGGCGACGTATGTCCGAGCGGAAAGACTGTATTTACCTATGCTAAGAAATTAGAGGACTATCCTGCTCATAAGTTTGGCAAGGTGGGCTACCCAGGTGTAAGACCTGACGACCTACCCACAGAACAGCAGTATAAAGGAACAAATCAACCTAAGTCTGCCGATTTGCTAAAGGCTCTTATGGATAAAAAGACCGCTGATGCACTTACGCTCAATACCTCTACCAATGGTAAGGACCACGATGGTAACGGCGATGAAGTGCAGATATATGGCGATGATATAATGGTGGGCTATCGCTATTTTGACACTGCTGGTCGAGATGCCGATGTAGTGTTCCCCTTCGGTTTCGGTCTGTCATACACTACGTTCCAGTATAGTGGTGCTACTATTATAGGCTCATCAGGTAATTACACCGCATCGGTAACAGTGAAGAACACTGGTAAAGTGGCAGGCAAGGAGACCGTACAGTTATACATCGGCGATGACAAAGCTTCAGTTATGCGTCCGCAGAAAGAGCTAAAGGGCTTCCAGAAAATCAGTCTTGAGCCTGGCGAACAGAAAACTGTTTCGTTCAGTATCACAGAGGAAGACCTTCGCTTCTATGATGAAAACCAACATAAATGGGTAGCAGAACCAGGTACATTCAAAGCCTATATCGGCTCCAGCAGCCGCGATATAAAGGCGAAACTGTCATTTGAATTGTAATGCATTTCTACAGCTACAAGCAGATACTTTCAAGCACATTACGTTGAATACACGCCATATAAAAAAGAAAAAGCCCTCAGAATTATGTGTTGTTACATCATTCTGAGGGCTTTTTCTGTCGTTATAATTGTCAACTCATAACACGGAAAGAGTCGATTATTCCAACCACCTTGCCATCAATATCCGTAACCACAAGCGCATGAATACTGTGACGACGTAATATTTCATCAACCTCCGACAAACTGGCATCGGGGCTTACAGTCTTTGGCGATGGGGTCATTATATCTGTCACCACCAAATCAAACATCTCACGACCGTGACGCTGCACGGCACGACGCACATCACCATCGGTTATGATACCTAACAGCCTTTCTGAAGCATCCATTACAATAGCCAGCCCAAGTTTTCCATTGCTGATGGTGATGATGGCATCTACTACCTTCGTCGTTGGCGAAACGATAGGAAGGTCGTGACTTACCATATAGTCACGAGCGTGCGATAGCAGGCGTTTCCCCAGCGAACCACCAGGATGGAACTGTGCGAAGTCCTGCGCCTTGAACTGTCTCAGTCTGACCAAGGCACACGCTAAGGCATCGCCCATTACCATTGTCGCAGTGGTGGATGAAGTTGGTGCCAGCCTCAATGGGTCGGCCTCATGTTTTACTTTAATATTGAGGTGACATGCGGAATACTTCGCCAGTAACGAGTGCGGATTGCCACTCAAACCGATTATGGGTATCTTACGCTCTATAAGCAAAGGGATAAAGCGCAACAATTCGTCAGTATAGCCACTATAGCTTATGGCCATAACCACATCACCCGTAGCCACCATACCCAAGTCACCATGATAGGCATCAAGCGGATTAAGAAAGAACGACGGTGTGCCGAGTGAAGCAAGTGTAGCAGCTATCTTCTCTCCTACATGTCCGCTCTTACCGACGCCAGTCACAATCACTTTGCCCTGACACTCCATTATCAGTTTCACAGCGTGAGTGAAATTATCATCAAGCTGCGGTATCAGGTCAAGTATGGCCTGAGCCTCGTCCTTCATGCATTGTATGGCATATTCCCGGCAGTCCATATTGTGTAAAGTTATAATATCATTGAAAAATCATATAGTCATACGCAGACACTCATGAGACTTTACGAAGTCCACGAGCCGACGGTTTACCTTCACCCCAGTGATACGTGATGCCATACGTACCGGTTGCGCAGACAACCGTGTGTCTCGCACCGAGAACGACAGTCGGGTCGTACCTGGCGAGTCTTTTATTATTGTAGCTAAATCAGCAAGCACACTACCTCCGCTCGTCTGCATAGCGTCGTTATCGCCTTCGTCATCACTCTGTGTTTCGTCATTATGTTTGTTGTTAAGGATGTCAAGGTCGAGATGTATGGTCAGTTCTGTCATTGACTTATCTGCCACGTCGCGTAGGAAGTCCACGCCATACACATTGAGAGAGAATTGACCTGTACCACGGAAACGCTCCTGACACTTCATCTTTACGAACAGCGAAACTCCTGGTGTAAACATACCCTTGTACTGCGCCCACTGCTCGCCAAACATGACAATCTCACCTGCGCCGTTGAAATCCTCTAATGTCACAATGCCCATCGGCTTGCCTGTCTTGGTGAAACGATCCGACACATTGGTGACTATGCCTGCAAGGTTTATCTGCTCACGCTTGGAGAATTCCTCCATGTTCTTTTCTTTGTTATCGCGCGAGATTTCCTCACAAGTAGTATTACACAGACACTCCATAACCACGGCAAACTCATCCAACGGATGAGCGGAAAGGTAAATTCCCACCAACTCACGCTCGCGGTTAAGTTTCTCTATCGCACTCCATTCCTCTACCTTCATTGGTTTGGGCTTTGTGACTTCAATGGCATCGAAATCGCCGAAGAGGGAGTTTGCCGCTGTTGCCTTGCCCGTCTGATATTGCGAACTATATGCCGTCAGCGCATCGAGGAAAGTGTTATACTTCATGCTTGGCGCAAGATACTGTTCGCGCTTGATGCCAAATTCATCGAGCGCACCAGCCAGAGCCATTACTTCAAGAACTTTCTTATTCATCTGCGAAGATGGCACACGCTCCATCATATCATATACATCCTTGAATGGGCCGTTCGCCTCTCGCTCTTCTATGATTGCCTTCGTGGCGGCCTCACTCATTCCCTTGATGGCTGCAAGTCCGAAGCGTATCTCGCCTTTCTTGTTTACGCCGAAGTTTGCAAAAGACTCATTCACCGACGGACCGAGCGTGGCTATGCCCAAAGCTTTGCACTCATCCATTAGTTTTGTGATTTCCTTGATGTCAGAACGGCGGCGGGTGAGCAGTGCCGCCATGAACTCGGCAGGGTAGTGCGCCTTGAGGTAAGCCGTCTGGTATGCCACCCAGGAGTAGCAAGCGGCATGAGACTTGTTGAAGGCGTATGAGGCAAACTTCTCCCAGTCAGCCCATATCTTTTCCAGCACCTTGGGGTCGTGGCCGTTTTTCTTTCCTCCCTCTATGAACTTTGGTTTCATCGCGTCAACGATGTCCTTCTTCTTCTTACCCATAGCCTTACGCAGGGCGTCACTCTCGCCTCGCGTAAAGTCTGCCAACTGGCGCGATAACAGCATGACCTGCTCCTGATAGACTGTGATGCCGTAGGTATCTTTCAGATACTTCTCCATGCAGTCGATGTCGTAAGTTATGGGCTCCTGACCGTTCTTACGCTTGATAAACGACGGTATGTAGTCCATAGGACCTGGACGGTAGAGGGCATTCATGGCTATGAGGTCCTCAAACACCGTAGGGTGGAGTTCGCGCAGATACTTCTGCATACCTGCCGACTCAAACTGGAAGGTGCCCACGGTCTGTCCTTTCTGGTAGAGTTGATAGGTCAGTTCGTCGTCAATGGGTATATTGTCAAGGTCGATGTCGATGCCTTGTGTCTGCTTGATTATTCTCACCGCCTCCTTTTGCTCCGACAGAGTCTTCAGTCCGAGGAAGTCCATCTTGATGAGTCCCGTTGACTCTATGACGTGACCGTCATACTGTGTCACGGCGGTTTTAAGTTCTGGGAAGTCAGGGTCAGTGGCTGTTGATACCGGCACGTGGTCGCTGATAGGGTCGCGGCAGATGATAAAGCCGCAGGCATGGATGCCAGTATTACGCACAGTGCCCTCCAGCATCTTGGCATACTTGATGGTGTTGGCCTCGCGTGGGTCGAGCGATGCCTCCGCCTGTTGCAATTCTGGCACAGCCTTGATGGCATTGGTCAGGTTCATCTTCGGCGTCTTACCATCAATTTCTGGCAGTCTGTCAGGAATGGCTTTACACAAGGCGTTAGACTTGTCAAGTGGCAGTTTCTCCACACGTGCCACGTCCTTGATGGAGTTTTTCGTGGCCATGGTGCCATAGGTGATGATGTGGGCACAGTTTTCGTGACCGTATTTGTCCATCACCCACTGCAAGACACGTCCTCGTCCGTCATCGTCGAAGTCGGTATCGATATCTGGCAGCGAGATACGGTCAGGGTTAAGGAAACGCTCAAACAGCAGGTCGTATTTCAAAGGGTCGAGTTTCGTGATGCCAAGACAGTAAGCCACCACCGAACCGGCAGCGCTGCCACGTCCGGGACCTACCCATACTCCGAGCTCCTTGCGGGCAGAGTTGATGAAGTCCTGCACGATAAGGAAGTAGCCAGGGAAACCCATCGTCTTCATGATGTGGAGTTCAAAACGCACGCGTTCATCCACTTCCTTGCGTATGCCGTGAGCCTCTGCCCATGCAGACAGGCCGTCTGGTTGCAGCGGAGTTTCGTTAGGTATCTCCTCGTAGCCGTTGCCATACAGCCTGCTTGCACCCTCGTATGCCAGTCGGCCAAGGTAGTCGGCTTCAAACTTGATGCGGTACAATTTGTCGTAGCCGCCCAGTTTCTTTATCTTCTTCTGTCCGTCTTCCTCTGATAAGGGATTCTTGCCATACTCGTCAGAGGTGAACTCTTTATACAGGTCTTGCTCAGTAAACTTCTGTCGCCATGCTTCTTCTGTGCCGAAGGCTTCTGGTATGGGGTAGAACGGCATGATAGGGTCTGACTCCAGATTGTAGGTCTCTACCTTGTCAAGTATCTCAAGCGTGTTGTCCAAAGCCTCAGGCACGTCATTGAAGATGTCGTTCATCTCCTGCTGAGTTTTGAACCACTCCTGCTTTGTGTAGAGCATACGCGTAGGGTCGTCGAGGTCTTTGCCAGTGCCAAGGCACAGCAAGTGGTCATGGGCTTCGGCATTCTCCTCATTTACAAAGTGACAGTCGTTGGTGCATACGAGTTTTATGTTGTACTCCTTTGCCAGTTCTATAAGTACGCGGTTCACCTTCTGCTGCAGTGGGAACGTCTCGCGGTTGGCACGCTGATTGGGATCTTTCACCTCATGACGCTGAAGCTCAAGATAGAAGTCATCGCCCCACAGGTTCTTGTGCCATTCTATTGCCTTGCGTGCGCCCTCAATGTCGTCGGCAAGTATCTTCTTCGGTATCTCGCCGCCTATACATGCCGAGCAGACTATGAGGTCTTCGTGGAAACGCTCCAAATCCTCATGGTCGGTACGCGGACGATAATAATAGCCATCCACCCACGAACGACTGACGAGCTTGATGAGGTTCTTATAGCCATTGAGGTTTTTTGCCAGTACGATGAGGTGCCAACCGCCATGGTCAATCTTCTCCTCCATGCGCTTCATGCCGCGCCGTGCCACATACATCTCACAGCCAAAGATTGGTTTGAAGGGTTCCTTGCCCTCTGCTTTCAGCTGCTTGTTTATCTTGTTACATTCGTCAAACAGCTCTTTCACTCCGAACATATTGCCATGGTCGGTAATTGCCATGCCTCGCATACCATCGGCAACGGCTTTCTTTACCAGTGCTCCCACGGGACTTTGTCCGTCGAGCAGCGAGTAATAGGTGTGTGTATGTAAGTGGATGAAGTTGTGCATTATTCGGATTGTTTTATTGTGGGGCTTAACAAGTAGGCATAGGTGTAATTCACGAGTGCGACTTCACGCATCACAATCGCTGTCTGATTACGTGGTAATAGCTATCTGATTATGCGGCAATCGCTATCTGATTACGCGGTAAAAGCTATGCGATTATATGATAGTATGTAAATAACTGTTACACAATAGCATAGCTTCTTGGGAGCAGCGGGATTTATGTTTGCTATCCCCCGCCTTCAGTTCTTGGTTCTTCACAGCAGACTTTCAATTTCCTTGTCTATGTCCTTTATCTGAGCATCGCGCTTATACAGCGTGTTTGTGCGGTCGATTAGGAAGAACGTAGGCAACTGCGCTACGTTGTAACGCATAAGATACTGCGACTCAGCGCCAGATGGATCATATACGTTCACCCACGGCAGGGCTGCCGTCTGGGTCTTCCAGAAGTGCTCGTCGCTGTCAAGTCCTACCTGATATATTTCCAGTCCGCGCTGGTGATACTTGTTGTAAAGCTCGCGCAACATCATGATGCGCTCCGTGGATTTCGGTGCTGAGAACACGTGGAAGTCGAGTAGCACCACCTTTCCCTTGAACTCTGTAAGCGAACGTCGCTTACCTTTGTTGTCAAGCAGTGGCACGTCGATTATCGTTACCTCTTCTATCTTGCTCACGTCAACTGCCGGACCATACTGCTTCAGTTGGTTATGTCGCAGCACCTTCAGTCCCTCAATGGCTATGTTATGCAGGTTTTCACCGCGCAGTGCTCCGGGATGATATGTGTCCCATGCCGTGGCCACGGCAGCGAAGGAACGTATATCCATCTCGCTCTCGCGCGGATTGAATATAAGTTGGTTGCCGAGCGTCTGGAAGAGTGCGAAGTAAGCATAGGCCTTATGCGGCTCCTTGAATATATAGTTGCGTCGCACGTGGTCTTTATAGCGTTCCGTAAGTGCTTTTATGCTGTCTTCCGTCTGCTTCATGCCGAGGGTGTTGTTCTCACTTATGGTGATAGCCTGACCGAGGAGTTGCTGCTGAAGCAATGCCAATTCCTTGATTTTTAAGCAACTTTCGCTACCCCTCACCTCATACCCCGTCTGCATCGTGGGGTAGGAAGCCTTTATGCTTACAGTCTCCGTAGAGTCTATGCTCACGTTGATTATGCTGCCCGCAATGCGCAGACGATAGAACTCTGGAGCCTCCACGCCCTCATCCGAGAATGAGAAGGCACCGTCCTTGCTGAGTTTTACAGAGTCGATGGCCACAGGACCGTCAAGGCTCATGTGCTCCAGGTAGAGCACAGAATCCTCTGCCTCGGTGATACTTCCTTCAATATGAAATTTGTCTTTGCCGCAAGAAAAGCACATCAGCGTGGCAGTGGCCGCCAATAAAATCTTTGAATATAATCGGTTACTACTGTACATTTTTTTTTGTTTTGTTTTCGTAATGTTTGTAATTCGTTTTTAGAACCCACATTTAGTTTGCAAAGTTAGTTTTTTTCTCTGAGATTTGCAAGAATTTGACGTTTTATTTATGGAAAAAATGTCTTCTACTTAAACCTATTACAACCTGTTAACGTCATAGTACTACACAATACGTTGGGTTTTATATACAGTAATATTTACCTAAAATAAAATATGAGAAAGAGTTTAAAAGTAATGGCTGCCATGTTTGCAGCCCTTATGTGTGTAGGCACAGCGTGTGCCCAGGAAGAGAACGGCTTTAAGAAGTTTGAAGTCAGGGACGATTTCAAGGAGAATGGCTTTGAGTGGTTCCATAACGCAGAGATACTTGCCGCAGGCAACAAGGAGAAGCATAACGCCATGACTATAGGGTGGGGTGGCATCGGTACGCTATGGGGACGCACCGCTCTGACCGTTTATCTTGCCGATAAACGCTATACTAAGGAGTTTATGGACCGGGAGCAATATTTCACCGTGATGGTG
>CAMNCV010000057.1 GCA_946534585.1 uncultured Prevotellaceae bacterium | reverse complement strand
TGTCTGCAGACGGTACGAGGTTGTTAGACCAGTGGAGTGCACCTGATGTAGCCCGTGCGTGGACCTTGTGCTCCACCTCAAAGGGAGACAAAGGCGTAGGATTTAATATAGAGGCAAGAAACCCTTGGGAGGAATATGAGGTTCCGACCTATACACAGGGAACACTGAAGGCCGCTGACGGTAAGACCGACCTGTATTACCGTATGGTGTTGCCGCCCCACTTTGATAAAAAGAAACAATACCCCACAGTGGTATATGTCTATGGCGGACCTCATGCGCATAACATAGAGGCCACATGGCACTGGAACTCCCGCAGTTGGGAGACATATATGGCACAAAAGGGCTATATAGTCTTCGTACTGGATAACAGAGGCTCGGAACACAGGGGAAAGGCTTTTGAGCAAGCCACATTCCGCCAGTTGGGACAAGTGGAGATGCAAGATCAGATGAAAGGTGTGGAATACCTGCAGTCATTGCCATATATAGACACAGACCGACTGGGAGTGCATGGATGGAGCTACGGCGGCTTTATGACTATATCGTTGATGACCGAGCATCCGGATGTGTTTAAGGTGGGAGTAGCCGGCGGACCAGTGATAAACTGGGAAAAGTACGAGGTGATGTACACCGAGAGATATATGGACACCCCGGAGCAGAATCCAGAGGGATATGAGAAAACCAATCTGGAGAGAAAGGCAGACAGACTGCAGGGCAGACTGCTTATCATCATTGGAATGAATGATGATGTGGTGGTGCCGCAGAATACGATGTTGTTCCTAAACCAGTGTAACGAGGCAGGTACGTATCCTGATTTATATGTATATCCGGGAGAGGGACACAATATGCAGGGCCACATGTCGGTTCATCTGCATGAGAAGATTACAAGATATTTTGATGATTACTTAAAATAAAACGTTATGAAGATATTACTTTTGGGCTCAGGTGGCCGTGAGCATGCTCTCGCTTGGAAGATAGCACAGAGTGAGAAATGTGAGAAACTATACATTGCGCCAGGTAATGGCGGAACAGACGGAGTAGGAGGAAAGGGAGAGAACGTGGACATAAAGGCCACCGACTTTGACGCAATAAAGAAGTTCGTTGTAGAGCAGGGCGTTGACATGGTAGTGGTAGGTCCGGAGGACCCATTGGTAAAGGGTATATATGACAACATGAAGTCTGACCCTGCTACCGCAGCCATTCCTGTTATCGGTCCGTCAAAGCAGGGAGCAGTGCTTGAAGGCTCAAAGGACTTTGCCAAGCAGTTTATGAAGAGGCACAACATTCCTACCGCTGCCTATGCCACATTTGACGGTGAGCATCTGGAGGAGGGATTGAAGTTCCTTGAGACACTGCAGGCACCATACGTGCTTAAGGCTGACGGTCTTTGTGCAGGAAAGGGTGTGTTAATCATTGACAACCTTGACGAGGCAAAGCGTGAGTTGAAAGAGATGTTGGGAGGCATGTTCGGCAATGCGTCATCACGTGTTGTTATTGAGGAGTTCCTTAGCGGTATCGAGTGCTCAGTCTTCGTGCTTACAGACGGCAAGCACTATCAGATATTGCCAGAGGCTAAGGACTATAAGCGTATTGGCGAAGGCGACACAGGCCTTAACACCGGTGGCATGGGTAGCGTGACACCTGTTCCGTTTGCCACCAAGGAGTGGATGCAGAAGGTTGAGGAGAGAATAATAAAGCCAACAGTTGACGGCTTGGCAGCAGACGGCATAGACTATAAGGGCTTTATCTTCTTCGGACTTATCAACGTGAACGGAGAGCCAATGGTGATAGAGTACAACTGCCGCATGGGTGACCCTGAGACAGAGTCTGTAATGCTGCGTCTGAAGAGCGACATCGTTGACCTCTTCGAGGGTGTGGCAGAGGGCAACCTTGACAAGCGTACTGTAGAGTTTGACCCTCGTTCGGTAGTATGCGTGATGATGGTCAGTGGCGGCTATCCTCAGGAATACAAGAAGGGATTTGCCATCACAGGTATAGACGATGTGGAAGGCTCAATAGTATTCCATGCCGGTACCGCTATAAAGGATGGTCAGGTTGTTACAGCCGGCGGACGCGTCATCTGCGTAAGTTCTTATGGAGAAACGAAGGAAGAGGCTCTGCAGAAGTCATTCAAGGAAGCTGAGAAGATAAAATTTGAGGGAAAGTATAACAGAAGAGACATAGGAAAGGACCTGTAGTTTGCTGAACCTTTATATAAATAGATGGACACTGTCGCTTATCTGCGTTGTCATTGGTGTAGTACTGTATTTGATAGGACTGCCAATGATAGCGCAGATAGGTGTACCTATTGTCATCAGTTTTATAATACTGAGCGGAGCCTCTCGTAGTGAAGACGCCAAGACTATGAGCTATCTCTCGGGAGTGATGATAGGCATAGCGGGTTTGTTTAATGTATATAGTCTTGCAGCGGCAGTGATACTCATTATATATATGTATACAGGTGTCAAGGCTAAGTCGCTCAAGGTGTTATGGTCGTTCCTGTTTGGTATGCTCACACCGGGGTGGCTCCTCTTGCCCGTTTTCCTGTATTACAACCAGCAGATGCTTGTGTCATTGATTAACAGTATATAA
>CAMNCV010000056.1 GCA_946534585.1 uncultured Prevotellaceae bacterium | reverse complement strand
GTATGCACCGAAAGAAAACGAAAAGATGGCAAAACGTCAACCCCACACTTTAAGTATAACATTACGGTGGTAATTTATAGAACCCACCTTTATATATTTGTATATGAAATGTCCTTCAAACTGCAAAGTTACTAAAAAAAAATAATTCACTGCATCTTTTACCAGAAAAAACATAATAGGAAATTTATACGCAATATCAATTTAGTCCAATTTTGTTTACTGCCTTACCCTAGTTTTCCTTGCGATATTCAGGAAAACTTTCCCGTCGGTTTCGTACAGCGCAATCTTCGTGCAGACATAACTTACTGATACTCAGCATAGGCATCTTCGGCAAAACAAAAAAGTGATAGCTTTTACGCGGTAAAAGCTATCACTTTGCGTTGTCAAAACTATCACTTCACGGTCTGAAACCATAGCTTTGACACTCAAAAAACTGTCAAATCATTCCAAGGGGTACCTCCATGTGTCAATAAAAGTATGAGAAACTCCCCTCAGAAGTCTCTTCTGTCTTCTGGTTTGCGTTTTTCCGTCAGGCTTTTTTAAAGAACTTGATGACAAAAACGTCCTGTCCGACAGTGCCTATGTCTGTTGAAATATGAGAGGGGCACATACTTTTTTCGGGGGCTAGTCCTCATCATCGTCACCTACGGAGATGACGCTCCTTTCTTTGAAGTCATTTACTTTGTATTCCTCCCCGCTGGCCGCCAGTATGGCGGTTTTAGTATTGATGCGCACGAAGCGCGCGAAGGGGCTTGTGTATATCTTTTTCATCATTTTATAAGTGTTGTTCCGAGTTTGATGTCAATTGTGTTGGTTGAGCTTTCTAACCAGTCGTTTGTGTCAAGTGGTATAATGGCAGTTGACTGTGTCTGACCTGCAAAAGCGTATGTCACCTCCAGATATACGCCCGACGTGCCGTCTTTCGCGCGCTGCTGCGGTATCATGAACAGATAGTTGCTGCTGAGGGGCTGAGAAGTGGTGCTTACGGTGATGTCGGCATCGTTCAGCGTGTAATAGTTCAGCTCACTTAGCTCCTGCCAGCCTGTGGCGAAGTAGTATTTACCCTTACTATATACGTTGTGCAGTACTATGCTGCTAATCTTCAGCGGTGTGTTGCCGAGCTGCGCCTTCAGCGTGTTGGTCATGCAAACGTTGAACTCTACGGCTGCGCAGGCATGGTCGAAGGTTAATGATACCTTTCCGTTCCTTTCGCTGTACGCCACGTTGTTGGTGGCCACAAGCAGGTCGTGCTGTGTCGAGGCATTCTCTGGAACGGTGTAGCTTACGTATGGGTTGCCGCCGTTGTAGTAGTATGTGCCGCCAGTGTAGGCATAGAACGGTACGACGTCATTATTCCCTGCAGCTGACGGCCATGAGTTTGGAGATATAGTCCATGTATCACCAGACTTGGTTATCGTGTATGCGGATACAGTTCCGCTATACACACCGCTCATAGAGAATTTGCTGAGTGTCTGGGTAGTAGTGATGGCAGCACGTGTCATGCCTACCTCTACGCTGATGGGGCGTTGTGAGGCGGCTGGTACCACGTTGTCATCATCTGACGAACAGGCTACGAGCAGTCCTGCTGTCAGAACAAGTGTCATGAGTGTTTGTTTGTTGTTCATCTGTTTTTTTTATTGTAATTATGATTAAAGTTTTTTTTTTACAAAACGATACGTCTGCTGTTTCTTCTGTCTCCAGACTCTTATATTTCTATTTCAACAATCTCTATGCCAGCAGTCAGTGTGAGCGACTGCCTTACGGTGTATATGCCGCCACGGCTCTTGCTGTAGTAGCGTAACTGCGCCTGTTCGCCATTCTGCTGGTGGAAGACGTTGAAGTCGGTGCCTGGTCGTCCCACGCCACGGCACTCGCCGCCCACGAACACACCCACTATATCGTCATCGCTGTCAACGGTCATGCCGTCGCTGCTCTTGGGTGTCACGTTCAGTACTGTCTGGCGGGCATACTTCGTCGTACCGCTCATGATGTCGAGCACCACGTCATTCTCCGTACCAAAGTTTGTTTCGTTAATGAACATATTCTCTCCTCTGAGCCAGAACTCCTGCTTCAGTCCGCCGCTGTAGTAGCACAGGGCGAACTCCTCCGGGGCGCTTGTATTCTCGCCATAGATGTTGAGCACGAAATAAACCGTCTGAAGGTCGCCAGAACGTTGTGACAGCGCACGACATTCGCCGCCGATAAATACAGCCATCACGTCGTCGTCGGTAGAATAGGGTACGAGTTCGTCCTGCAAGCGCAACATGACAATCATCTTATTCTCATATAGCGACGGTACGGGTGGCTGCCACTGCGGTTGCTCTTGGTTGCTCTGCATATTGACCTCCCACTCTGGGGCGGCGGCTGTCTCAAAGGTCGTGTTGCTGCTGCCGCTGCCGCCCGTCACATCATCGTCGCTCGACGAGCAGCCCCACACCATGGTGAGGGCTGCTGCGAGCATAAGGCATTTTATTGTATTTCTCATTTTACTACTTGTTTTTTACCATTATGTATATATATACCACTCTTCTGCGGCTTGCCGCTGAGCTTGTAGCCCTGCAGCGTGTACCAGTTGCCGTCGCTGAAGTTGCCCTTGGTGAAGCGGATGACGGTAGGCTCGGCAGGCGTGCCGCTGAGAGCATTGTTCTCATAGCCCATCACCTCGGCAGTGGTGCCTATCAGTTCACCGTCGCGCTCGATGGCAAATGACAGTCCTGCCTTTGCCTCGCCTGCTATGGTGAGGAAGAAGAGCGGCTGGGCATTCTCCGTGTCAGAGCAGCTGAGTGCTGTGCACTCGCCTCGCAGTTCGCCGTTGCTGAAGGCCAGCAGTCTGTCATCCTCCTGCAGTTCTATGCCTTCGGCAGTGGCAACCATCGTCATGTTGTCGGCGAAGTTTGCTCGCTTTGCGGCGGCAGATGTGACGGTGCGCTCGAAGAATGTGCTGCCCGGTTCATAGTAAGGATAGAAGAACTTCATCTCCCCCTCGGATTTGCGGTAGAGCATATAGCCCTCGCCAGGCTTCATGTATTGCAGCGAGCCCGACCAGTAGCCTCCGCCCACCGACTCCTCGGTATATACTGCAAACTCCTCGCGGCTCTTTACAACGTCGCCGTCGCTGGCGGCATAGTCAGCCAGTGCAGTGGTGACAGGCAGGTTCACCATCGGCGTGTAGCCAATGTTGTTCCATCCCTGATTTACCGTTATCTTGCGCTGACTCTCGTCCTTCAGCGGGTAGCCCTTGATATCCACCGTAATATTGTTCTTCACATATACGCGGTAGCTGCGCTGCGGCGTGATGCTGTAGCCTTCCTTAGGCTTGTTGTTAGCCACCCAGGTGTTCAGGCTCGACTTATACACCAGTGTGAAGTCCTCTGTGTCGTCGGTCACGATGTCGCCGTCCTCCCACTGATACTGGTTGAGCATTGATACCACGTTGCGATAGATGTTGTTGTCAACATTCAGCGAAATCCAGTTCCATCCAGGATTCAGACTCAGTTCCTGATAATACTGCGAACCGGCGGTCATCATCACAGGATCGTTCACCGAGCCTACTATCGTGCTGTGATTGAACTTTACCTTCCTGTCGGTCTCCAGCAGCAGTATCTGCCCTGTCTCCTCGTGCCACAACTTGAAGGTCAGGTCGATGTCGCCAAGGTTTACCTCGTTGTTGAACAGTGTCATGAAGAGCTGGCTCTTCGCCGTTGTAGCGTTGTACCTGATGTTGGCCACGCCCATACAGCGTCCCATGGCATCAAAGGCAGCCACCACATCGTCAGGGTCGGTCACGATGGCATCGTTTATCCTTACCTGTCCTACGAGGTTCATGGAGAAGTGCTTCATGTCTTCTGACACTTTCCAGTCAGGCTTCGATCCTTCCTTACGTATGGTCAGTGCGAGCGGCTCTGCCAGTCCGTCCTCGTCAGTCAGGTAGATTATCTCATCGTAGGTGCCTACGTTCAGGTCCTTGCTCACAGTGAACTGCAGTGTCAGTTCAGACTTGGCATCTATGATGTCCGTCTGGCGGTCCACCGTCATCCAGCGTGGCAGGTTGTCGATGGTGTAGGTGTGGCTGGCTCCGCTGTTGTTTTGAATCTTGACGCTGAATGTCTCGTCACTTTCCGTTACGTCAGCATCGAGTACCTGTTGCAGGCTTCTGCATTCCCAACGCAGCGGGTTGCGGTCCATGAAGAACTCCATTGTCACCGGCGATGCCATGTAGTTGCCGTTCAGGTCAGGAATGTCGGTGACGGTCACGTAGAGGTTGCGCTTGTTGATGCGGCTGTTCAGCTCGTCTATGTTCACCAGCAGCTGGTTGTCGCGGCCTACGAAACTGAAGTTCAGGTTGCGTAGGTCTTGGTTAGACTGCACCGGTGCACCGTATGCCTGGTCTATGTGCTGCATGACGTATGCCACAGGTTCCACGAACACACTGTCATGTTCTTCCGTAGGATTACCATCCATATCCAGTTTGATGAGTTGGTTCAGCGCATAGGGGCGCAGCTCGAGATTGTTGTTCTGCTGGCGTTCCTGACGGGTGAAGCCCATATATACGAGCAGTCCCTTCTCAAGTCCGTTTGGACTCTTGGTGCTGTAGCGCTTCAGCAGCGTCGGCGGCAGTGCCTGAGAGAAGAGACACAGTTCATCAATGTGTCCTGTGAGTGCATTCTCCTGATGCAGTGTCTGCACGTCGGCTCCGGCATTGTGCCATACCATGTTGCCCACGTAGAAGTCGCTACCCATCATGCCGCCCAGCGTGTCAGTGCTTATTGACTGTGTGAGCACTCGGTCCACATAGAGGTTTGCCACCTGATGCGAGCGGTTGACGGTGATGGCGAAGTGATGCCATGAGTCGTCAGCCAGCCCCTTGCCCAGCGGCAGCGTGCGCCCGTTGGTGCGGTATATGAGCTGATTATTCTCGAAGCCAACGAAGAACTTGTTGCGTGCGTCATCATCGGTGACGGCTCCCTTACCGTTGCTGAGCAGGGCTCCCTGGCCTTTTTCATTGGTCTTGAACCAGAACATCAGCGTGTAGTCTTGCTCGGCACCGCGCTGCATCTTCTTATAGTTCAGCTGCATACCCTTTACAGGCTTCTGCTCGTTAAAGTCCAGACTGAGCGACATACCCTGCGGCAGTGCCCATGCGGCTCCGTTAAGGCGTGCGTTTGCTCCGTGTGCCATGTCAACGGCATACTGGCTCTCGCCGTCGTTCATCGGATAGTAGGCAGCCAGTCCCATCTCGTAGCCTGTCAGCTGACGCTTGCCGTAACTGTTCAGTAAGGCGTCAGTCATAGTGCGGTTCCAGAGGCGTGCCTCCAGCATACGTCCGCTGTAGTGGCGGCGGTCGTCAGTGTTCACCTCGTTGGTGGCACCGAAAATCAGTGTGCCGTAGCCACTGTAGGTCACGTCATGGAGCGTACCTACGATGGAGTCATTCCAGAGCAGTGCCTGCTTTTTTTCATTGTCAAGTATTAGTGCCACCTGCTGCAGTGCACCCTGCCTTACGGCCACTTGGCTCTCAAACTCTACGGTGTCTATGACGGCGCGCAGCGTCCAGTCCTTCGTCAGCCACAGCTGCAGCGTGCTGCCATCGGTGCCGTGTGAGAAGAGCGGCATATCCTCGCCGGTATTGTCAGGACGCACCATCAGGTCTATCGTCATGTTCTTGTCTGCGAAGTTGCGACGGGCATCGGTCTCGGCATATCCCTTGCCGCTGAAAAGCAGCGACGGTTCCTCTGCCAATGCCGTCTCGTTGGTCTCGCCCACCACCTCGAAGTTGGTAACCTTATGCAGGTAGTTGTGCTCTATGGCCTCAGTGAAGTGGAACACTATGTTGTCGCCGTTGCCTATGATACCATCCTTCGGCTCTGGCTGTCCGAAGAGCTGCGGACGACGTGTATCCTTAATACCTGAGAGTACCTTCGAGTCGCTGGTGATGAATGAGTTGCCGTTGCGGCGGAAGATGCGTGCTCTGAGGTCGTAGGCCTTCTCCATTACCGTGCCTTCTCCGTAGAACTTGGTGATGATGTCGCCATTATCTGGTATCATCTCCTTCGTGCCTGTGGCGGCGCGGTAGAGTGTGGAGTCGGCATAATAGCCACAGAGGTTCGTCCAGTAGTCGTCACCGCGTGTGGATTCCTTGTACTGGAACTCGATGTGGTCGAAGTTCTTCTGGTTCTTGTCGAATCCGCTGATGATGACCGGCATGTACCAGCCCTGTCGCGCATCGGTAGGAGCGTCGCAGTTCATTATCCACTTGTCGCCCGGCGATGCTATCTCTATGTTGCCTGCCGTTGGGCGGTAGTGTACGGAGAATTTCACTTCATCGTAGCACTGCACGTCGCCCTGTGAGATTACGCCTATCTGCAGGTCGTCATAGTCGAAGTCTTCGCCTGCCCATACTTCCAGCGTCTTCTCCGTAACCTCGCCTGGCAAGAGTTTCACCGTCGTGCCGTCACCGCTGAGCGGTATGCCGTCAACAGCCATCTTTGCACCCTTCGGGTTGCTCTTGCTGTCAAGGTACAGAGTGTAATACTGCAGACCGCCGCTGATAGCCTCCGGCTGCTCGCTCTCGTTGGTCATATAGAGTTTGAAGCGTGCCGGTTCGCTGTGTGGCACTCCGCTTATGCTCTGACGGTCCATCTTGATGATTGGGTTCTCTATCTTCTTTGTGCGAACGTCAAGTATGGTGCCCGGGCGCTCAAACATCGTCTTGCGCTCTGGTTCCCACGGACGTACCGTAGCACCGCCCACCGTGCGGTAAACGAATGAGCGTGGTTGCTGGAACGCCTTTGATATATCGCGTGACCCTACGCCCTTGTCGATGAAATACTTCACGTAATCCTTACTGTTGAGGAAGTTCTCCTCCACGAATACGTCGGTACGACTGTCAACCTCTGTATCTTTTTTTGAATCTATCATTGCTACACGATAGAGGTCGAAGCTCAGGTGCGACTTCGCGTGCATCTTGATGGTGAAGCTCTCCTTGCGGCTGTACTTCTCGTCCTCCGTCAGCTTTGGTGTAGTCTTGTATGCTATGACCGGAGTGAGCGAGAATGACCATTTCATTCCCACGAACTTAATCTCAAACTTCTGGAATGGGTCTGGCACGCTTCCCTGTCCTGCCGGTGTGGTGTAGGCTGATGACTTGCCTGCGGTGGTCTTCAGTACAGAGCCTAACAACTTGGCAACCGTAGGTCCGAGGATTGCTGCCATTGATGTGAATGTGGTTGCTGCATCCTGAGCGGCCGTAGTCTCTGGTTCGTCAAAGAAACTGTGGCTTGCGTCGGTACCTATCCAGTTGTATGTTGAGGCATTGGAATAGTCGGTAGAGAATTCCTCGCCGTAACTTATAGAGCCGCCGCCATCCAACTCAAAGTTCTTCACCTTGTCGGTAGCATCCAGTTTCTCCTTCTCGTTACGTGCTATCATGTTGACCCATGAACACATGGCATCACTGATGTCTTGTACCAGGTCTTCCTGCTTCGAGCCGTCGTCGCCGCTTGGCAGCACTATGATGTAGTTCATCAGTGATGCGTCGTCGGCCTGATATCTGGAGTTGGTGGTGTGATATACGTAGTTGCCATTCTTGTCGGTGTTCACCACTCCGAATCGTTCGCTTTCAGTATCGGTGATGAGCGACAGATATACACGCTCTTTCTTTGAGTCGGCCAGTGCCTGTGCATCTGCCATGGTGCCCGTGAACATAAGTCCTTCACACTCCTTCGCAAGCTTTGGTATGAGTTGCTTCACAAGGTATTGCTGTGAGTGTACGAAGGTAGAGTTGATAGTCTGGCCATAACTGATTACCTCGCTGCGCACCAGGTGGAAGATGTTGTTGTTCTCATCGCGTCCGGAAGCTATCTCCACCATGCGGCCTGCCTTCAGTGCTCCCTCATAGCTGTGGAACACTGAGTCTGTGAGAGCCTGTATGGCTACTGCCGGGCGTGCAAACATATTTGTCTCCATACCTATATATAGGTCGGCGTCGGCACCCACCATCGTGCTGCCTGCATCGGTCGATATATCCTCGTTGGCAGTCATGGTATATGAGAATGCCCTCTGTCCTGTTCCTGAGAATACTATGTCAAACGATGTGCTGAATGCCGTTGATGAGGAGTAGTTCATGCCAAACGTCGCGCCGCCGCCCATTGGTGCGGCTACCACGCCGCTGAAGCCATCCATGCCGCCACCGGCTGCCACGCCGATGCTCAGTCCGGCACTCCATGCCATATCTACCTGATATGCCAGTTTCAGCGATGAGCCTTTGCTCAGTTTTGCTGATGAGCCGCCGCCTGGCGGGTCGCGCAGGATGTCAACGAGTACTGGTCGGTTTATGCTGATAATGTCTTGTGCTCCGGTAGCCATCTGCTGACTGAACACGTAGGCTTTCAGCGGTACGCCCTCGAACGTCGTTCCGTCGCGTTCCATGGTGAAGGTGACGGTGCAGAGGGCACCTGTGCCGGTCAGCATGTAAGGTGTGCGGTTAGCACGCAGGGTATAGTTGCCCTCGCCGTTTTCGTCTAATGTGAGGGTATCGAGCTGAGTGCCGCTCATGAGTCCGTTGCGTATGCTGACAAATCCGCCGTTCAGCTTCACCACGTCGATGGTGTCGCTCTTCGTATTGTTGTTATAGTAGTATCGCTCTATGGCTGAGAGCGTCAGCCCATAACCGCGGTCGGTGCTGAATACGGGGTAGCCGAAGGTGTAGCGAGTCTCCAATGAGTCGCGCTTGCCTGCCGGCCAGTTGTCTTTCCTTACGCTGTAGGCTATAGGTATCTGTTTCTTCACACCCTTGACCGGCTGCAGCGTGTAGGTCTTTTCGCCGAAGTAGCTGAAGTTGTCGAAACCCTGCTGCTTGTATTCCAGGAGCACCGGCGAGTGGTATATGCGGCTGTACTTGGCATTGTACTCCTCCACTGCCTCTGCAAACTCCACTCCTCCGCGGCTCTTCCAGCTACCCTTGATGGTGTCGGAGTACTGTGTGAGCGAGTCGGTCAGGTCGATAACGTCGCTCGTCTCTCCGTCCTGGAATAGCGTGGCATAGCCCTCGGCGGTAATCTGCTGTATCTTCCACTTCACCGGTGGCAGCATCACCTCGTACTCGCCCGTCAGCTTGTCGGGATATACCACCATGCGGTGACGCTCTGTGTGTACGCGTGTGGAGTAATTGTTCTTGTCTATCTGGTCGTGCTTCTTGTGGTTATATACTACATCGCGTGTGGTGAGCGAGCGGTTGGTATTGTCAAACACGAGCCATGAGCTGTTGTCGCCTTCCAGCGTGAGTACTATCTTCAGGCTGTCGCCCAGGTTGTTGGTTGAGAGCGAGTTGCCCAGCGGCAGTGCTCTCAGTGCCGTAGTCCCACTCAACCTTGATGGTGCGCTCCGACTCGTTTTCCCACTTGGCCGTGTAGTCGGTGTTCACCTTCAGCAGGTGCAGATCCGAGAGCGTGGCATTGGCTGAAGCCATTGCCGGGTTTTTAATCTCGCTCCCGTTATTGGTGTATGATAATCCCCACAACTGGTAGGCAGTGGCGCGCACTATGCGGTAGTATGCCGTAATGCTGCCACCGTTTATCTGCTCTTCGGTGAGCGAACTGATGAGTGTAGAGTCCTTGTAGGTGTAGTTGGTGATATTCTCGTCGAACGTCACCGATCCTATGACCTGATAGCTCGCATCCTTATCGGTCAGCGAGCGGAGCACCATAAACTCGTCGCCGCTGAAAATGTCGTTATACTTAGGATTGCTCACGCTCCACTTCACTTCCACGGCTCCCGCGTCAGTAAGCACCTTGTGGGTGTCAAACTTCAGCACCGACGCTTCGGCACTCTCTGGTTTGTGCAGCATGGCGTCGTTATCGTCTTTGCGGGTCACGCTGACGGTACCCACCTTGAGCTTGGCCTTGATTTCCAGGCCCTTGTGCTGCCCGGTGGCAGACACGGAGATGAAGCCAGCGTATGTATCCTTGTCGTATGTGATGCGGCTGAGACTCTTCTTCTGTCCGTTCCCATCGGTATAGATCACATCAATATACTTGATTGGCTGGTCGCACGAGAATGGAATCTTCAGCGTGCCTTCCTCGCCGCTTCCCGTGCCGGGTACCATGTCGTAAGTCTCGAAATTGACATCGCTGGCAGCCGGCCAAGTTTCCATTACGGGCGCAGCTTCGCCACCAACGGTGTGCCACGAGCCGGCCTTCTCGCCATTCATCAAATTGACCACCTCGGTTTGGTTGGTCTTGTCGTAATAATTTACATTTTCCCAATGCCAACGGGTAACAAGGGAAGAGCTTCTGTCGTTGGAATCCCAACGTTCACCATGATTAACACTAAAAAATCTATATTTGATGCTCTCCTCATCCCATGTACTGTAATCATAGACGCGATGAAGATACCATAGGCCGCCAGAGTTACACCATCCAATAATGGCTCCTCCATACGAACCAGAAGCACCGTTTGCTTTAAGTGTACCATCATAACGGCAGTCATTCATATAGACACTAGCCACGTCGGCATGTCCAATGAATCCGCCGACATGATCAGAAGACGATATCACATCGGCAGATACCCACACCCTTTCAATATGCACAGTGGAGGAGCCCCTTGTTATACCGATAAGACCTGCTGCATGGAGCCCTCCCCGGATGCTGCCCTTCACACGCAAATCTCTAAAGGTGGCATTCTTAACCTCCGTGAAAACACCTCGGTAAGTACTCGAAGACCAAACGTTTATGTTCAGCGTATGGCCGTTGCCATTAAAGGTGCCGGTATATGGTGAATCAGAGTTGCCGCAAGTGTTTCCCGTAGTGATGTCAGCATCCATGATGGCGTTCACCTCCGATTCGCCATGGGCTTCAATCACCAGTTGTCGGAACTTGTCCCAGTCGCTACTGCTGCGCAGCACATAATAACTCTTGTCACCAACGAAAGCAGTCTCCAGTCCGTTGTCATCAGCCCGTGCCGCCTGCGGCATGAGCCATGCAAAAACCGCCGCCAGCAGCATCATCTGCCACGGCCGTCCTCCCGACATTATTTCATATAATCTCCTCATAAAAGTTAGATTTTGTTGCTATAGTTTCAGTTAAGGTTCACCACACGGTGCATAACCACCGTGTTGCTGTCGTATATACGTCTGCTGTGATTAGATTATTTTTGATTATTAAGATTGATTATATGTATATTAAATTTAAGGTCTAAACTACTGGTTATTTCTCTTTCACAATGCAAATATACAACTTTTTTTTAAAAAAAACAAAAAACACACTATTTTTTTCTACATAACCTCTTAACACCTTAAAATATTGTCGTATGTAATACTATTTAACACCATTTCTGAACATATATTGATAAAAAAATCGTACCTTTGTAGCAGTTATGCAGATAGATTTGTATATCAACGAAGCGAATGACTATGCGCGAGATATAGGTGCGCTGGTACTGCATCCCCACGTCTCAGTGATACACTATGACGAGGCGGGTGAGATACGCCATACGCTGAACCGCATCAACTGCTACGGCATCTTCATGCAGGAGGAGTTTCCGGAAGGATTGACATACGGCATCGGCACTTATCATGAAGGCAACGGTTCGCTGATGGCATACGCCCCAGGCCAGATAGGCGGCAAACCAGACGATGGCACCCGTAGGCAGTATCACGGATGGGTGCTGATATTCGACCACGACTTTATCCAAGGAACGCCCATAGAGCAGAAGCTCGACAGCTATCATTTCTTTTCCTATCATTCTAACGAGGCACTGATACTGACGCGTGAGGAAAAGGAAATACTTACTCAGCTGATGGCAAACCTCAGAAGGGAACTGGAGTCACAGGTCGAGGCACCAGCGCATGACGAGATTATCGTAGGCTATATTGTTTTGATTCTTGAATACTGCAATCGTTTCTATTCCCGTCAGTTCAAGGAGATGACGCGTGAGGGCAGCGACATCCTCAGTCGCTTCCAGCAGGTGCTGACCGATTACTACGCCCGTGGCTTGCAACGGCGCGGAGGCCTGCCCAGCGTGAAGTACTGTGCCGGTGAGTTGTGTCTGTCGCCCGGGTATTTCGGCGATGTCATAAGAGAAGCCCTTGGTGAGAGTCCTAAAGACTATATCCGCAGTTTCATCATTATGCGTGCCAAGAACCTCATCCTCAGTGGCAGGTCCATCGACCAGGTAGCCGCCGAGCTGGGCTTTGAATACCCTCAGCACTTCACCCGCATGTTCAAAAACGCCACAGGTCAGACCCCCCGCCAATTCTTCGACACACAACGAAGGAAGTAACATCGTTTGTGCTCTAAACCGAGGTACCGCCAAGTATGATAGTATAGATGTACAATATTTAATAAAAAATGCGAAATTGCCAGTAAATTATTGCATAATTCAATATTTATCACTAATTTTGCAAACCAATAATATAAATTATTAATATTATGAGTTCGCAAAAGAATGTATTGGAAGTGATTCTGAGTAGCTCTCGATCTGTGTTCAACATCCAATCACTAAGAATGTTGATGAATTGTGAAAATAGTCAGAAACTTACTCAATCACTTCATTATTACATAAAGGAGGGTAAGATAAGTAATCCTCGTCGTGGTATCTATACCAAAGCATCCTACAATGAGCAGGAAATGGCTTGTAGCCTCTTCCGTCCTGCCTATATCTCACTGGAGTATGTGCTTCAACGAGCAGGTGTAGTGTTTCAGTATGACGATGCCATAACATGCATAAGTTACTTGAATCGTATCGTTGAAATAGATGACAAAACCTATCAGTTTCGAATCATCAATCCTAAATTATGGATTGGAATGGAGGGTATTGAGCAGCATGACAACATATTGATAGCAACTCCTGAACGGGCATTCCTCGACATGGTTTATCTAAGCGCAGGAAATTGCTATTTCGACAACCTTCATCCATTGAACAAAACAAAAGTCAAACGATTGCTTCCACTATATCAGTCGAAAGTGCTGACAATGAGAGCTACCGAATTGCTAAATCTAAAATAATCATGGACAAGAATAAGCATAAACTCTATATGGCTCAGATCCTAAGCCTTATTTTTAAAGATAAGGATCTCTGCAATGTCATGGCATTCAAGGGTGGTACCTCATTGATGTTCTTCCACAACCTCAACCGTTTCTCTACCGACCTGGATTTCAATCTTCTTGATCCAGACAAACTTGATATGGTATATGACAAGGTGCGCGCTATACTGACTCGCTTTGGTACGATTGATGATGAAGCGAAGAAACTCTATGGTCCTGTGTTTGTACTGAATTATGGGAAGGGAGAAAGAATGTTAAAGGTGGAAATTTCTATCCGTCAATACCCGAACCACTACGAGATGCGTTCGTTGGCAGGTACGGATATTAGAGTAATGACTATGCCTGATATGTTCGCTCATAAGCTTTGCGCTATGGGTGAACGTCTCTCTCCACGTGATATTTATGATGTATGGTTCTTCTTGCAGAACCATACAGAGATAAATGAAGAGATTGTCATGGAAAGAACCGGGAAGAGCATAAGCGAATATGCTGCATGGTGTGCAGAGTATGTGCGTGAGGCCAGCCCTAAACTCCTGATGCAGGGACTTGGCGAGGTACTGAACGACACGAAGTCGAAGACCTTTGTCAGAAGCAAACTCATTAATGAGACATCCTCTGCGCTGGAGTTGTTCTCTGCTTTTCCATTGATTGCCAAATAGCATGTTCTTAACAAGGTTCTCATTTTTCATACAATAAATGGATATATGAATTTTGTAACTCTGTAAATCCCAATTTATCTTACACAAAAGCGATGTCACGTGGCATCGCTTCTTATTTTTTATGCGTGGCTTTTTGTAAACATTACAAAGATGCATCTTTTCAGGTTTATTCTTCTTATCAAGATTAACAACAGAATACTCAAACCCACTGACTTCCAACAGTTATGCCAAAGGTCAGTGGGTTAATTGTTCCCAAATTGCGCTATGCACACTATGTTGGGGACATTAGATGATTTCCATATTATTCATTAGCTCTGCTTTAGTAAATGGGCATGTTTTACGAAACCATCCTCATTTTTGGTAGTTTTCTCCACAATCCGTCTATACGGGTTGAGGATTTTTCGTCGTACCTTTGCACTATATTTAAAACAGAACGAAATGAGACCCTACATTATTTGTCACATGATGGCTTCGCTCGACGGCAGGATAGACTGTGAGATGACCGAGCAGATAGACGACACAAATCATTATTACGAGGCGTTGGCCAGGCTCGACTGTCCCTCAACTCTGGAGGGCAAGACGACATTGGCGATGCACTATGCACAGAGCGGACTGTTTCAATGTCAAAAAACACATGAAGATGCGGGACAACAACTATATAAGGCTGTAGATGCAGAGGGTTACGCCATCGGTGTTGACACGCACGGCACGTTGTTATGGGACGATAACACCACCGAACTGTTTGGCCGCCCCTTGCTGATGATACTATCAGAAAGATGCAGTCAGGAGTATCTTGACTACCTAAAGGGTAAGCACATTTCTTATGTTACCACTGGTCAGGACGGCATTGACCTTGCATCGGCCATGGAGACACTACGCACCGTTTTCGGCGTGGAACGTCTGGCGGTGGTTGGCGGCGGACGCATCAACGGCTCCATGCTCGACAAGGGGTTCATCGACGAGGTGAGCATGATGTACGGCTATGGCATCGACGGACGAGGCGGCATGGCAGCGGCTTTTGACGGCAGGCCGATGAACAGCAAGCCAGTGCGCCTAACTTTCAAGAGTGTAGAGGAGCAGGACGGCATTGTATGGATAAGGTATCAAGTGAAATAACATTAAACATTGAACATTGATTATGAAGGAAACAACATTCATTCATCGTCTGTTAATGATGGCGGCAGCCTTGCTTGTCATATCATGCAGCAGCGAGGAGACACAGGCACAGGAACAAAACAGTGAAACTATGAGTCAGAAAATGTATATCACCATCGACGGCAAGGCGTTTCCCGTCCAGCTGGTCGATAACAGTGCCACACAGACGCTGGTGGCAGCTCTGCAGGATGGCGACATCACATACGAGGCCAGCGACTACGGCGGCTTTGAGAAAGTGGGCGCACTGGGGCGCTCGTTACCCACAAGCAATACGCAGATTACGACACAGGCAGGCGACGTCATCCTCTACAGCGGCAACCAGATAGTACTCTTCTACGGTTCGAACTCGTGGAGCTACACCCGCCTGGGGCGTATGGAGTATTCGACACAGTCAGAGTTGGAAGCCTTCCTCAAGGCAGGGCAGGGAAATGTCACGGTCACGCTGTCACTATCGAGTACTACAGCCATCAGTGAGGTGAGTGCCGACAAGCCCTCGTCTTCCAAAGCCTATACCCTGCAAGGCACACTGGCACAGGCAGGACAGAAAGGAATCATCATCGAGAACGGGAAAAAGATAATAAAATGAAGAAATCTGTTTTAGCAGCAGTGCTGATGGGTGCATCGCTCATGGCTTACGCACAAATAAGTAACAACAATCGAAACAATAAGAGTATGAATACAACATTCTTTGACAAGCAAAGCGACGCAAGCGTCGAGCTGACATTGACTCAGGAGTGGGACAAGACGTTCCCCAAGAGTGAGAAGGTAAATCACAAGAAAGTCACGTTTAAGAACCGTTACGGCATCGAACTCGCTGCCGACATGTATATACCTAAAGGCGCAGAAGGCAAGTTTGCAGCTATCGCCGTCAGCGGTCCCTTCGGTGCCGTGAAGGAACAGTCGAGCGGACTCTATGCCCAGCACATGGCCGAGCGCGGCTTCCTCACTATCGCCTTCGACCCCTCGTTTACCGGAGAGAGTGGTGGCGAGCCACGTCGCATGGCATCGCCCGACATCAACACCGAGGACTTCCTCGCTGCCGTAGATTTCCTGTCGGTGCAGGACAATGTCAACCCTGAGCGCATCGGCATCATCGGCATTTGTGGTTGGGGCGGCATGGCCGTCAACGCAGCAGCCCTCGACCCACGCATCAAGGCCACTGTAGCCTCAACGATGTACGACATGACGAAGGTGAACATCGAAGGTTACTTTGCCAGCGAGAACACTAAGGAACAGCGCATGGAGAAGCGTCGTGCCATGGCGGCTCAGCGTACGGAAGACTTCCGCAGCGGCACCTATAAGCGCGGTGGCGGTGTGCCAGCCGAATTGCCCGACGATGCCCCGTGGTTCGTGAAGGACTATCATTCTTACTACAAGACCGAGCGCGGCTACCACAAGCGTAGTGGCAACTCCAACGACGGCTGGAACGTCACAGGCACGCAGTCGTTCCTCAATCAGCCCATCCTTGCCTTTGCTGACGAGATAGAGACGCCCGTGCTGCTCATCCACGGCGAGAAGGCCCACTCGCGCTACTTCTCGGAGTATGCCTTCGAGAAGATGACAGGCAAGCATGTAGAAGGTCAGAGTGCCAAGGAAGGAAACAAGGAAATGCTCATTATCCCCGGAGCCTCACACGTTGACCTCTACGACGACGTGGCAGGTGTCATCCCCTATGACAAGTTGGAGACATTCTTCAAAGAGAACCTGAAGTGATGGAACTCACCGTAATTCCTTTTACAAAGAAGAATCCACTTGTTCCGTTGTCATAACGGTATTTTAGCCACCTTGTTCTTTTGTTACCTAAAATCCGCAGATAATTTTTCGATTGTCTGATTTAGCCCTTGCTCGGGACGATGTTGTCTGATTGTGGGCTTTGAGGTACTTTTCATAACGTGTGTGGATACACCTTCCCCTTACCCCGTAAGGCCAAGAGGCTTAGACCGAAGCATCAGCGAAGAGTGTTAATCTATCCGTGCACCCAAATTAGGTTGTATGGTTTGTTGGAGTAGATGTTGAGTCTGTACTGCCTAGCCGTTCTGACCCTCTTGGCGGGTACGGCGATGAATCTGAACAGGAAGCTCTTAACCCTGTCCGTGGCCTTGATTCCAAAGAGGGCGGCCATGAGCGGCAAAGCCACGATGTATCGGTAGAAATTTGCCGCCATGGCAGTAATAAGCAGGAAGACGGTGTTCTGGTTCATGAACGACTTTGGCAGATGTGCCCATCCGAAATCGTTGTTCTGGCGGTCGAAGACCTGCTCTGCAGTTCCTCGCTTGTTGTAGTGTTGTATAATCTCGCTGTACTGATAGCCTGTCAGCGTACTGCGAAGCCCCAAGTGGGAGTCGATTACAGAGGACAGAATACGGTCAAATTTGT
>CAMNCV010000055.1 GCA_946534585.1 uncultured Prevotellaceae bacterium | reverse complement strand
GACATTGACGACATCGGTATAATCCACATGACAGACAATGACATCGTACGTCATAAGTTAGTAACGAAGATTGTTAACGCATTTGAAAAAAAAGATAGAAAAGATGAACAACGCACTGACAAAGACTGAGTTTAAGTTTGAAGGTCAAACAGCAGTTTATCACGGCAAGGTTCGTGATGTGTACACCATCAATGACGACTTGATGGTAATGGTAGCAACAGACAGAATATCAGCATTTGATGTTATCCTGCCTAAGGGTATTCCTTTCAAGGGCCAGGTGCTGAACCAGATAGCTGCCAAGTTCCTTGATGACACAAAGGACATCTGCCCGAACTGGAAGTTAGCTACCCCAGACCCACAGGTAACTGTAGGCTTGAAGTGTGAAGGTTTCAGGGTTGAGATGATTATCCGTGGTATCCTTACCGGTTCTGCATGGCGTGACTACCAGAAGGGATGCAGGGAAATCTGTGGTGTAAAGCTGCCTGATGGCATGAGGGAGAACGAGCGTTTCCCAGAGCCAATCATCACCCCAACCACAAAAGCAGACGAGGGACATGACCTGAACATCTCCAAGGAAGAAATCATTGCACAGGGCATCGTATCTGCTGAGGACTATGCAGTAATGGAGGACTACACACGCAAGCTGTTTGCACGTGGTCAGGAGATTGCTGCCAAGCACGGCTTGATACTCGTTGACACAAAGTATGAGTTTGGCAAGCGTGACGGTAAGGTTTATCTTATCGACGAGATTCACACTCCTGACTCTTCAAGATATTTCTATGCAGACGGCTACGAGGAGAAGTTCGCTAAGGGCGAGCCACAGAAGCAGCTGTCTAAGGAGTTCGTTCGTCAGTGGCTTATCGAGCACAACTTCATGAATGAGCCTGGCCAGGTAATGCCAGAGATTACAGACGAGTACGCGAACTCTGTTTCAGAGCGATACATTGAGCTTTATGAGCACATTACGGGTGAGAAATTTGACCGCTCTACCGACCAGAGCAACATCAATGCCCGTATAGAAAACAACGTGAAAGCTTATCTGGCTTCTGTTAAATGACACAATACAAGCAAGAGGAAATAAAACCTTACAGCAATAAAGGTGACAAGGAGACACAAGTAGAGGCGATGTTTAACAACATCGCCCCTAAGTATGACACTCTCAATCACCGCTTGTCATGGCAGATAGACCGCTACTGGCGCAAGAAAGCGATAAAGGACCTTATTGCACATCATCCTCAACACATACTGGATATAGCAACGGGTACCGGAGATTTCGCCATCCTTGCAGCTGAGATGCTGAAGCCAAAGAGCATTACTGCCACGGACATTGCTGAGGGAATGATGCGCATAGGTCAGGAAAAGGTAAATGATAGAAATCTGTCAGATATCATTCACTTTGAGCGACAGGATTGCACGTCATTGTCTTATGCCGACAACACTTTTGATGCTGTCACGGCTGCCTTCGGAATAAGAAACTTCCAGAACCTGGAGAAAGGCCTGGAGGAGATGTGGCGTATATTGAAGCCCGGCGGCCGCTTCTGTGTCCTGGAGCTTACCATGCCTGTCAAGTTCCCTATGCGCCAGCTGTTTCATTTGTATAATAAAACAGTGTTGCCCATATACGGCAGGATGATAAGCAGAGACACCTCGGCATACTCTTACTTGTCTAAATCCATAGAAGCCTTCCCTCAGGGCGAGGTGATGATGGACATCTTGAAAAAGATAGGGTTTACCCATTATGAGTTCAAGAGACTGACATTTGGTATTTGTACACTTTATACTGCAACAAAATGAAGAAATACGGTATTATAGGCTATCCCTTAGGACACTCATTCTCTCCGGGATTTTTCAACGAGAAGTTTAAGAATGAGAATATTGATGCTGTGTATGAGAAGTTTGAGATACCTATCATTACAGACCTGCAGGCCATCTTAGACTACACCCCTGACCTGTGCGGCTTCAATGTCACCATACCATACAAGGAAAAGGTCATGTCTTATCTTGACACCATATCTACGGAGGCACGTGCCATCGGAGCGGTTAATGTAGTGAGGGTATCCCACAAAGAAAACGGCAAGGCATACCTGGAGGGATTTAACAGTGATGTCCTGGGATTTGGACGTTCCATACGCCCACTCCTTATGCCCCATAATAAAAAGGCTCTTATATTAGGTACTGGCGGTGCCTCCAAGGCCATTAACTATGCACTGCAGCAGATGGGACTGGAGACTCTGTTTGTCAGCAGGTCACAAAAGAACGACACTATACAATATGAGCAGGTCACTAAGGAACTCCTGGATGACTATACTGTTATCGTAAACTGTACCCCATGTGGCATGTCACCTCATTTTGACGAGTGTCCGGCTTTACCCTATGAGGCCTTGACAAGCAAGCATCTGCTCTACGACCTTATCTATAATCCTGATGAGACTCTATTCCTGAAGAAGGGACGCCAACAGGGAGCAAAGACAAAAAATGGTTTGGAAATGCTCCTTTTGCAGGCTGAGGCTACATGGGAAATATTTAATTCGTAACACAGGCAGAGCAGCGACATCGTGAAGGATGTCTTTCCTCCACACGAAAGTTGCATATAGACAAAACAAAAGCTATCACCTTACCTCGTAAAGTGATAGCTTTCTTTTTGTCATTTAGCAGCTTTATATTGTCATAATAAAACTTTTGCCAGAATTGCCTACTTCACAGAAACCTTCCTACCGTTGTGAATGTATATCCCGCTGCGAGTAGGAGCAGACTGCAGTTTCCGTCCGTCAAGCGTAAACCATCCCGCCTTTACAGGTCTTGTACTCAAGGTCTGGCTCTCCTCCTCTATGTCTTGCTTTACAACTATTATGCCCGTAGGATTATCACCAATGGTGAAGCTGCGCTGCTCGCCATAGAATGTCTCGCCCGTGGAGGTCTTTACGTATGCCGCATAGTAATATACCGAGTTGTAATCCAAGCCTGTCAGCTCCGCGCTCATCAGCTCGCCCGCAGCCGTCACCGTCTGTGCA
>CAMNCV010000054.1 GCA_946534585.1 uncultured Prevotellaceae bacterium | reverse complement strand
GTAGAACTGAAGTCGGACAAGATTGTAGTAGAATAAGCCATGAATAGAATCATATCTATGCTTGTCTGCTGCCTCGTCTTTACCGGAGTGCAGGCCCAAAAGATTACGCGCGAATATAACAACGTGTCACTTAGCGAGGCCCTGCGCAAGCTGAATGAACAGACCGAGAAATATACCATCAGTTTCCTCTACAACGAACTGGAGGACTTCCACATCACCACTTCGGTACACCGCAAGACCGTGCCCGACGCCATCCGTCAGATGATAGGTTTTTATCCTATCCGCATGACCATTGAGGACAGGGAAATCATCGTGGAATGCCCGCAGAAGACAGCCCCACGCTACAAGGGCACCGTCATCGACGAACAGGGGCATCCCATCGCATACGCCAACATCGCCCTGCTCTCACCTCAGGACTCTACGCTGATTACGGGTGGCGTATCGAACGAAAGCGGCCTCTTTGTTATTCCATGTGAGCAACGGTCCGTTCTCGCCCGCGTTTCATTCGTAGGCTATAAGACCAACTATGTGATGCTCGACACAAGGAATGTCGGCTCCATTAAACTCAAACCCGAGACAATCGTGCTGAATGGTGTGCAGGTGACGGGCGAGCGCATCGTGTCGGGTACGGAGAACGGCCATCTCGTTTACAACATGCCGATGCTCCTGCAACTCTATCCTGCCGACAATGCCTACGATGCACTGACCAGCATTCCCGGCGTGAGCGAGATGAACGGCAACATCATTTTTGGCGGACAGGCGGTGACACTCATCATCAACGGCAAGCCCACGACGCTCAGTGCCGACAAGGTGGTGGAACGGCTCAAACAGATGCCAGCCGCCATGCTGACCAAGGCAGAGGTAATGCCCTCTGCTCCGGCGAAATACCACGTGCGCGGCATGGCCATCAACGTCGTGACGAAGGACTTTTCGGGGACAGACCAACTCTCAGGTCAACTGATGGGAGGCTGGGAGCAGAGTAAGTATGGCAAGGGTTATGCCGGAGGCAGTCTTATCTACAACCACGGCAAACTGGGCGTGGACTTGTCGTACACCTTCACCGATGGCTCAGCTTACGGGCAGGTGGAGCATGAGGCCAATCATCCGCTTAACGGGCAACGTGTGGGTTACAACGATGAAACCCACAACCGCAGCAACGGAATAGACCATGAATACCGCATCGGCCTGGACTATGCCATCGCCAATGACCACCGCCTCAGCCTGGCCTATACGGGACAATGGAACAGCACACGTTCAACAAACACAACGACAGGTACGGCCCTGTCCTCGCAGCATTCACGACAACACACCTATCTGCACAATGTCGATGCCTCCTACACGGCTCCGTTCGGTATGCAGCTCGGTGCATCGTACACCAACTATCAGGAGCCTCGCACGCAAACCCTCGAGGGAGAGCTGTACGACATCAGCCGCGACCTCTCAGTCGATAGCCGTCAGGAAGTGGGCAAGTGGCTCTTCACGGCCGACCAAACACACTCGCTGCCGAAGGGTTGGGAACTCAGTTATGGTGGCAAGGTGCAGTTTAGCAATAACAACAGTTATCAGACCACGCTCGATGCCAACCGTCAGCCCATGCCCGACGCCACCTCGCACGTGGACTACGATGAGCGCATCCTCAACGCCTACATCGGGGTGAGCAAACAGGTGGGTAAGTCGCTGAGCCTGGATGCCTCTGTAACCGCAGAGCAATACCATGCCACAAAATGGAATGAGTGGCGCATCTATCCGCAGCTGAACGCCATGTGGAATATCAACCCGAAGAACATGGTCAACCTCTCATTCAGCAGCGAGGCCGTCTATCCCAGCTACTGGAGTACCATGAGCAGCATCTACTACGCCTCGGCCTACACTGAGATATGGGGCAATCCCGACCTGAAGCCCATGTCGAAATACGACATTAACCTGATGTGGCAGCTGAACCGCAAGTACACATTCACTGCCTTTGCCATGCTGGAGCCTGACTACTTTGTGCAACTGGCATACCAACCCTCTGACCGCATGGCCGTGGTGATGAAAGAGACCAACTTCGACTACTCCAACTACTACGGGCTGCAAGCTTCGGCACAGTTCCGTGTCGGCCAGTGGCTCAACGGCAGCATGATGGCAACCGCACTCTATCGACATGACAAGAGCAACAATTTCTTTGACCTGCCCATTAACAGAACATTCCTATCGGGCATCTTCGGTGGCATGGCTGTGGTCAAGTTCTCTCAGCGGCACAATATCCAGTTCATTGTCAATCCCTTCTTCCAGACGAAAGCCATCCAGGGTATCTATGACATCGCCCCAATGCTGCGCCTCAATGCTACACTCCGTTACACCTCACAGAACGGTAAGTGGAGCCTTGTTGCCAAAGGCAACAATATCCTGAATGCATCCATCAACACCCGTTCCACTATAGGGAATCAAGACTACGCCATGCGTGTCTGGATGCCTTACACCAGCTATTCGCTCACCGCAATCTACCGCATCGGCAACTTCAAGGAGAAGAAAAAGAAGGAGGTGGACACCTCGCGAATGGGTTATTAAAACACAAATAAGATGAAGATTGTCATAACCATCCTTATATTTATAAGTGCTGTTATTCCTGTAAATGCTCAGAGGATAACGCGCGAATATAATAACGTATCGCTCAGCGAAGCTCTGCGCCAACTGAACGAGCAGACGGAGGGCTACACCATCAGTTTCCTCTACAACGAGTTGGAGGACTTTCGCGTCACCACCTCTATACATCGCAAGAGTGTCCCCGATGCTATCCGCCAGATGATAGGTTTCTATCCTATCCGCATGAGCATCGATAGCACAGAAATCACCGTCGAGTGTCCGCAGAAAACGACCTCCCGCTATAAGGGCACCATCATCGACGAACAAGGTCAGTCCGTGGCCTACGCCAACATCGCCCTGCTCTCATCCCAGGACTCCACGCTGATTACAGGCGGTGTGTCGAACGAAAGTGGTCTTTTTGTCGTTCCCTGTGAACAAAAACCAGTCCTTGCACGTATCTCCTATGTCGGCTATAAGACGATTTACAAGCAATGCAATAACACAGAACTTGGCACAATTCGGATGCAGCCAGAAACACAAACTCTGAAGGGAGTAACGGTGAAAGGC
>CAMNCV010000053.1 GCA_946534585.1 uncultured Prevotellaceae bacterium | reverse complement strand
CACCTTGACGAGGTATATACCATCGGTATCCTGAACTTCATGTTCCCTGGTGATGAATACCCAGCCGACAGCTATCGCCACGAGATAAAGTTGAAGGACGTGGAGGATGACCATGTGTTCTACGATAAACTGACGTTTGTCTATCTCGAGATGCCGAAGTTTACGAAGACAGCTGACGAACTCAACGGAATGTTTGACAAGTGGATGTATGTGCTTCACAACCTTTCAAGCCTTCTTGAGCGTCCTGCGGCACTACAGGAACGTGTCTTTACGAAACTCTTTGAGCAGGCAGAGATAGCCAAGTACAATTCTTCGGAGCGCCGTCAGTATGAAGAAAGCCAGAAAGAATACTGGGATTATACGAGTACGTTGCAGACAGCGGAGAAGAAAGGTCGTGCGGAGGGCCGTGCAGAAGGTGAGCTCAAGGCAAAATTGAATACCGCCCGTAACCTTAAGGCGATGGGCGTGCTTTCTGATGAACAGATAGCTGCTGCTACAGGACTGACGATTGACGAAATAAAGAGTTTGTAATATGTCTGTTTGTGAGTCAAATAATCATAACACGTCGGATTTCATTGGGCAAACATTTGCTCAATCCAATATTTTGTATATCACTCACTTTATAATAACCTCTATAGGAAAGAAAACGGATGCGTCCGCATGCGTAGCCTGATGGCTGCGTGTGCGGACGTTTTGCGTATATTAAGGTAAAAATAATTCTAACTAAAAATCAATCAGATATGAATTCAGCAAACAAGTTTAAGAAAATTTATCTCCTAATCTTTGCGTTTTTAATGATGGGTATAGCTGCTAAGGCAACCCCTACTGCGTATGCAGTGTATAGTGAAGGAACGCTGACATTTAGTTATGGAGAGATGCCAAATGTAGATAATGTTTATGATGTTAGTAATACATTAGGTATGCCTGGATGGTATTCTTTTCACGAATATATCAGGACTGTAGTTTTTGAATCATCCTTTTCTGAGGCACGCCCGAAGAGTTGTCAGTTATGGTTCTATCAAATGTCGTCTCTGACCACTATTCAAGGGTTAAGCAACTTGAATACTTCAGAGGTAACGAGCATGAATAATATGTTTTGCAGTTGCAGTAGTCTTACAAGCCTTGACTTGAGAAATTTCAATACTTCCAAAGTAAAATATATGGGGTTGATGTTTTCTGGCTGCTCAAGACTATCCTCTCTTGACTTGAGTAGTTTTAATACGGGAAATGTAAAGGAAATGTCGCACATGTTTGATGGTTGCTCGGCTCTTACTTCTCTTGATTTGAGCAATTTCAATACGGAAAAAGTGGAGCAGATGTCCTACATGTTCCATAAATGCTATAATCTCATCTCTCTTAAATTGGATAATTTTAATACCTCTAATGTGATAGAAATGGGACATATGTTTGATTGCTGTAGCAAACTCCCCAGTCTTGACCTCAAAAGTTTTGACACTTCGAGTGCCATAAACATGAATGAGATGTTTCGTAGTTGCTGCGAATTGACGAGCCTTGACATATCAGGGTTCAATACATCCAATGCACAGAACATGTATGCTATGTTCTATAATTGCTACAAATTATCAAGCCTTGACCTATCGGGGTTCAACACATCCAATGTGACGGATATGAGTGTTATGTTCTGCGCATGTTATGAACTTACTAGTCTTGATGTCAGTGGTTTTAACACCTCTAAAGTGACAAATATGAAATCCATGTTCGATAACTGTAAAAGAATTACAAATCTTGACGTCAGAAGTTTTGATACCTCAAACGTGCAGGATATGGATTGGATGTTTAATAATTGTTATAATCTGATTACAATATATTGTAATGATTCGTGGAATTGTTCTTCGTCCTACAATATGTTTTATAAATGTGATAAACTGGTAGGCAAAATTCAGTATGACGGGTCAAAAATAGATGGTGTCTATGCAAACCCGGAGACAGGCTATTTCACTTGTAAAGTGGATACTTATGACGTCACTATCAATGCTAAACCTATTACGTCCCTGAACTGCAAAGACCTCACCGCCATCCCCGGCGTAACGGGCACTGCCATATATGATGACGCGACACACACGCTCACACTCAAAGATGCAAGCATAAGCAGTACGAGTGGTGAATGTGGTATATACTGCGATAATACGATAGACACGCTGTATATCAACATAGAAGGAGAATGCAACATCAGTTGTCCCGATAACACTGGCATAAATGCACTCGCAAAATGCGTGAAGATACAAGGCGGTGGAATACTCAACATCATTGGTTACGATGGTATATACATGGAGAAAAGTGCATCTAACAAACTATGGGTGACAGATGGCACACAGGTGTATGTTGACGGTGCAAGATATGGTGTGCGTGGTCGTGAATATACTCGACGTGTACTTGACGGAAGTACGAAAACCTATCGCTATACCGCACTACAGGTTGATGGAGAGAAAACACTGCTTAGTGTCAAGGGAACAACAAAGTGTTACCAAACCCTCGGAAGCTTCACTCTTAGCGAAGGATACAAGGTTACCGCCCCATCGAATACTGCATTCTATACAACAGACCTTAATGGCACAGAGCAATACACGTTCTGTAAGAGAGCGTTAGTTAAAGAAAAAGGTTCAGCGACGACATCATTGACATTCACCCCTATAGTTAACACTTGGGTGACTATAGAGGATACACGAAGCTACAACATCCTTGGCGACGTGAACGGTGACGGCAGCATAACGATGGCTGACGCCAACGCAGTGGTGAACTACTTCCTGTCAACGGACAAGTCGGGCATCACGAACTTCGATGTGACTGCAGCAGACGTGAACAAGGATGGCGGCATCACCATGGCAGACGCTAACCAGATAGTTAATATGTTCCTGGGAATTGGCAACGACAGCCAGACAACTGAAACGCCTGACACCAAACAAGCGATTGACCTCGGATTGAGCGTGAAGTGGGCTACATGCAATGTCGGAGCTTCTGAACCTTGGGACTACGGTGATTATTTTGCATGGGGCGAGACTACCGGTTATGCTGCAGGAACAACGCACGTATTCAACTGGTCTTCATACAAATACAGGGCAAATTCATTCATAACTAAATACGTGTTCTCTTGGATTGACAATACAGTGTATAACGATTACCCTGTGCTGCTGCCCGAAGATGACGCAGCTGCCGTGAACTGGGGAGGAACGTGGCGCATGCCTACAGAAGAAGAGTTGAAAGACCTTTGGACGAAGTGTCAGTGGACATGGCAGCCGGCGGGCAATACAAAATACAACGGCGTGGCAGGATATGAGGTGACGGGAACTAACGGAAACTCCATATTCATACCACATGCCGGCTATTATGACGGCGAGAAGAAAGACAACTGGACAATACTTTGGAGCAGCACACTCTACCCTGCTAATGACGATAGTGCGTGGATACTATGGTTTAGTAGCGGTACGCCAAGTTGCGACAACTATGCTGATCGCTATTTGGGGGTGAGCGTGCGTCCCGTCTGTCCATAACCATTATCAAACCCATAAGGTGGGTTCTATAAATTAGCTTTGACAGATTTTCGGATTTATTTCGAGGGCAAAATGTTAGCTGATAAGGAAGCATAGCGGGCTATGTGACCGAAGATGCTGACAGTTTGCACCGAAAGAAAACGAAAAGATGGCAAAACGTCAATCCACACTTTAAGTAT
>CAMNCV010000052.1 GCA_946534585.1 uncultured Prevotellaceae bacterium | reverse complement strand
CAAGGCGCTCCTCACTCCTCTCGCCGCCATAGTTCACGCAGCCTTGCGCCCTGACACCACAGAGCATGCCAGAGAGCACCGACAGCACCACCGCCGTCAGCAGGTATGTCATGAAACTATGTCTCAGTCTTGCGCCATTCATCATATCTTATAACATCTGCCTTTTTAAAATAACGCTCCTCTCCCCGTTTTATTGTCCAAGGGTTGGTTATGCAAGTAAATTATTCTGAGTAAAAATATGAAACCCACAAGAATGATGTAGTTAAAATGTTTTCTACTAAGTCACATTCTCATCTCACGCTCCACGGCCTCCTCCAGCGAGTCGGGCATAGAGGAAAAGAAGTCATAGCCGGTGACGATGTTGACATGGACAGAGTCCAAATCAGTTTCACCATAGAATGATTGTTACATGTCAGACAGGTTAGCGGGTCTGTGAGACTTTCTGCCTGTAGGATTTCGGAGTCATCCCAAACCTCTGCTTGTTCAACCGCTTTCCCGGCGAAATCTCCTTCTCGCCCTATATCACCCACTATCCGTTAATTCAGACTGTTTCACTGATGACTGAAACAGTTTGTCAAGAGAAAATTATCCCCTCTCGCCCCATAAGGCAAGAAGGGATAATATCTAATATATGGCTGCCCCACGTTAGGGTGGCATCAGCACAACCAGGTTATTTCACAAGAACTTTCTTTGAGCGTTCTGCGCCAAACTGCACGATGTATATGCCTCCAGGCACGGAATATGTCTCAATGTTGCTCTTACAACGGCCGCTGTAGAGAGTGCGGCCGGCCATATCTGCTATCCTCACATGCAGGTTCTCCGCATTTCTCACTACAATAGCATTGTGCGAGGTTGTGCATGCAGGCTCCGTACCACTCACACCGTCTATCGCATCGGGAGATCCCACTGTGAACGACAGTTGCTGACCATAGTATGTAGCAGAGGCCGTCTTGACGAAAGCCTGCACAATGTACGTTCCGACATCAAGCGTGCTGAGGTCAATGCTGCCCTCCATCGTATCATCAGTAATGACAGTATGCCTTTGTTCTGCATCCGGCAAGATAGTCATCATGCCTTTCGCTGCTGCAGCACTGCCACTGCGCCAGTACTCATAGCCCTGTGAAACCACGTCCTCACTGCCTGCAACGTAATAGCCGCAGAGTACAAGGCGGTTGTTCTCACTGTCCGTACGATACATGGTATAAGGGGTTGCAGGATATATGACAAACTCCAACTCCGTGCGGAAGTCGCGCCACTCACCATAGTAATAGACGTCAGTACCGTCGCTGTTCTTACCATAGCGCACCGCTGTACGGAACTGATACTCCGTGTCTGGGTTGAGCATACCGTTAACAAGAGACACACTGATTGTTCCGTCATCATTCTTACGTCCCTTGGTAAAGCGCGGGTCGGTAGTCCAATTCTGCTTCGTCTTCCACTGGAAACCGAACTCCGCGCCGCTGTAGGCATCACACTCTATCGTGCCGTTCAGCGTAGCCGAGCGGTTGGAGATACTTGTGGCAGGACTGGTTATAGTAGTGATGGACTTGGTTCTGAAATAGCCCGTTTTCTCTATGCGCCCTCCTTCTAACGTTTCCACGAAGTAAGTATAACTATACTCCACTCCCGGCCTCAAGCCAGTCAGGCGGATTGCCTCACCTTTAATGAGAGGATAGGTTTCGTCTCTGAAAACGATGCCGGATGCTTTCCACGTAGCCGTACCCACTGTATAGCTGCCCATCGTTACCAATGCACTGGTCTGCTCTGCGCTCACCCACCCTGCATATAATTCGACGTATTCAGTCCTGAAGCTGATGCTGTTGCTATATGTAGAGCCGTTGACCGTCCATTGCACTTCAACCCTATAGCTGGTATTAGGTGACAGACCGGTAAACGTGGCCTTACCATCAGTAAGCGTCTGCCAAGAGCCATAACCTAAACGATACTGTATATTGCTTATCGTGGCCGTTCCGGCATCATACGTAACATTTACGTTCGCTGATGTTTGAGTGATGTCCGATGTGCCTATCCTCACGTCAACGGAAGGCGTATTAATTGGATTACTAGAAGAACAGTAATACTCTTTTCCATCAGGAGTTTTAGCCACCGCTGCAAATCCATAGAAACTGCCAGCAAGAAGTCCAGTCAATTCCGCGCTTACAACACCGTTATCGACAGATGCTTCTACCGTGATGGCATCATTATCTCTTTCTGATACTCCTTCTACATGTTCTTTATACTTAAAATAGTACGTCAATCCCGTCACTTCAGACGGCTCGATGTCTGCCTGTACTACTGCGGAGGTTTGGGTTACATTACTCAGCCTCAGATTGGTTAAGTATCCCAAAGTTTTGAAGTACAGTACTTCGCTGTAAACCATATCGCCGCCTGCCGCCTGCACGTATGTGCGGGCCTGATAATCGGTGTTAATCTCAAGGTTCTCCTTTTTTAAGAAGAATGTTTCCTCGTCACCCAGGTTTTCCATGCTCTCCCATTCTGAGCTCCAGTCCTTCCTGAATTGTATGCCCTGCGCATAGACGATGGCATCGCCGACTATCACCTTGCCCTGCACCTCAGCCGAAGTCTGTGTGACGCTTGTCAGCGTGGGTTCCAGTGCCTGAACTGCCTCGGTAGTAAATGATGCTATGTCGCTATATACGGTGTCGCAGTCTTGCGCCTGTATAAAAGTACGCCATTCAAACTCTGTTGCTGGTCGCAGATTGCGGATGTTTGCCGTAAGTTTATTGCCATCAACGGTAGCCGTAACCTCAGACCAACGAGTACCCGCAGCATTTCTGTACTGTATGCCCTTGGCAACAATCGCAGCGTCGCCTCCGTCGAAACTGCCGTTGAGCGTAGCAGATGCCTGCATCAGGTTAGTAACACTGTCTGCCTGAGTGGATACATTTTTCGTGGCAAACACTATTGTGTCAGACTGCTCTGACGGCCAACGTTTCTCCAACGGACTGTCAAAAGTTGGTTTCATGTAAGAACACAAAGCATACGTAGTGTTGGGCTTCAGACCTTCTGCAATCTGCGACAACGTATTGCCATCAGGCTGAACAACGTATTTTTGCAATTCATTATTATATTGTGAATATTCCGTGTTCTTTACTTCAAGGTTCCTCACATATGCAGAAAAAGAATAAGAATAATAAGAAGAATAAGACTCCCACTTGAGCGTATGGGTTCCCGTTGCCAGTGTCTTGGTCACCGTAGTGTAAGATGCACTTGTCAAATTAGTTTGTGAGCCATCCACATAGAAATTGATTCCACCACCTGACACTTTATACTCAAATGAGATGGTGGTAGGTACACTTAACGTGAATGTCGTGCTGAAACTCCTGTATGATTTTGTTGTGTTATAAACATATCCTGAGCTTGAATACCAATAATAATCAGACGTAACGGGTATGTTGTCAGACTCTGCTGTAAGCAAGGCTTTTTCAAAAGACGTGCGGCTCCTGCTACTACCAGACCTCTGGAGCAACACAAACCCCGTCTCCACCTCTGCATCACCGGGATTAACATCACAAGTAAGCGTTGCTGTGGCCTGTGTAGTTGTTACAGTTGGTTTGCCAATACTAATATCTGTGGTCTCAAACTGCTTGATGTCGCTATAGACAGTATCTCCACCCACCTTGGAGTATGCGCGGAAAAGATACTGCTGTGAGGGATAGAGCGATGTGAGCTGTAGCGAACTACCTGTAGCCGGAGCATCTATCCATGTTCCGGCGGTGGTGTTCTGCACGTTCAGGTTCTTTATGCGACCGATACCTAGTCCTGTGTTCTCCGCAGAGGAGCGGCTGTATGCCCATTTCAGGGTATGACTGCCCGCACTGAGCGAATACTTGACTGTGGTGAAATCTGTCACACCAGTGATTGACTTCACCGCAGTGCCGTCAACATAGAACTGCAACATACCGATGTTTTCCTCTGAATTTACCTGCCAGTCAAACGAGATTGTTGTTTCCTCGGTCAGCGTGACAGTGGTTGAGAACCCGGCATTAAGGGTAGATGCACTGCTTGTGGGACTTTCCACCCATTTTTGGCGTGCCACGTAATTCCACGACGTGCTGCCCTGAGTAATGGTGAGAGGGTCGCAGGTGGCAGTGGCCAGATACTTGAAGAAATCACCGACACTCGGAATAGTGCCGTACTTGTACTGGAAACCGTTCTTCGTGCTTCCGTCAGCAAACGCGGCTTGCAGCGTCACCCTCGTCTGCGTGGCATCCGTGGGCTGCTCCGTAGTTACGGAACTGTCAGCACTGACCTTTGAGGCCGGCAACAGCACCAACAATACTGCCGTTAAGAATTGGATAATGTGCTTCATGCTATCATCTCCTGTTTTTTATCTCCCGCAGGCTCCCCGGAACAGGAATTATACGTAACTAGATGAAACAGAAAAGACGTGGGTGCCAGTACCTCTGCTTATCCCATCCACGAGGCTCTGGTAAACCCACATCACAAGGATAAGCAACCAGTCAGCCCACGCCGATGAGATTTTTATAAAAGGATACGCTCACAACAGTCCACAGTATAATGCGAATACACGCACTATTAAACCGCAAACTGTGAGCAACCATGTATAAAATCACCCACGCAGACGTTCCCGTTGCGCTATCTTCACGTGATGTTTGAAAATTTACCAGATTTTCGTGAACTGAAGATAAGCGTTAAGTAAACGCCTTTCCTTGATGCCCTGACAGCCATGTCTGCACGAGTACACACCGTGAGAAACATCAATACAATATGTCTTGAGACCAAGAGGTCTCACTTGACGGAGTACGTCCGCCCACCCGCCAGTCCCTTTGACAGACTGACTGGCTTTCAGTTGCAAAGATAAGAATTATTTCTGAAATAAACAAAGAAAATCATGAAAAAGTGTGAACGAAAAACACTGTGTGCGAGCACAACCGGACACTGCACAGTCCCCCTCCGACATTGCATGTTCCATATAATACTTGATATATAAGTAGATGCGCATAATTATTTATACAATCCTTGCATCACCAGACAATGCATCTTCAGCACCTGCTAACGGTTGAGTAGGAGTCACTACACGCCATTATATCATGCACTAAACCTACATCATCATGCAATACAAACATTATAAAAATAATTATGCACACATACTTATGTCTTGTTTTATGGCTTAAAAACGAGACAAAATGTTGTTTATTTGATAGCCAAATCTTCATAATTGTTAAAAATAACCTTCTCAAACCACTTTAGTCTTGTTTTATGGCTTAAAAACGAGACAAAATTTGTATCTTTGCACCAAGTAATTATTTGAAGATATTATATGTTACAATCAAAGGCCATAGAACAAATTGTGAATTCATTCCGCACCGATTATGTTTTCACGTACAGAGATTTGGGATTTCCTCCCGAATATAGTGCTAATGCTATACGCAAATTAAATCGTATGGCAGACACGGGGGCTATCCAACGGCTTTCCAAGGGGAGATTTTACAAGCCAAAACAAACTATGTTTGGGAACTTAAAGCCGAGCCAACAAGAGGTCGTAAAGGACTTATTGGAAAAAGAAGGTAAGATAGTAGGTTATTTGACAGGAGTTTCCATTTGGGGACAGTTAGGTCTAACCACACAGATCTCCAATATCATTGAGATTGGCGTGAAAGTGAAAAAGAACAATACCCGCAGGGGGATGTATTCTATCCGTTTTGTCCTACAAGCCAATCAGATATCAAAAAATAACATTCCTTTGCTCCAATTACTTGATTCTATAAAAAATATTAAGCGTATTCCAGACTCAACACCTGATAATTCATATAATAGAATTAGAGAAATCATGAAATCTCTGGATGAGAAAAGTATTGATTCTATGATAAAACTTGCTCTGAAATATAATCCCATGACAAGGGCTATTGTTGGAGCCATCACAGAAGATTTGTTTGGCGAAGAACGTGCCAGTGTTTTAAGAGATACACTTAACCCCATCACTGTATATAAGGTTGGCTTGACAAAGAAAGTGGTATCAACAAAGAATTTCAGAATTATATGACACTCGATAATAATAGACAACAGTTTTCAGATGCTATTCGTGCAGCTTCTGAATATCTAAACATCGCTGCTATTTATATAGAGAAGGATTATTGGATAACCAAGATTCTACAACAACTATCAAATACACCTCAGGCAAACAACATAGTATGGAAGGGTGGAACTTCATTGTCCAAGGGATATGGACTTATAGACCGATTCTCAAGTGATATTGATATAGCAGTGCTTGCAGAAGGAATGAACGGCAATCAAATAAAGACTTTAATTTCAAAGGTAAATAAGGTGATGACAAAGGGAATTCCTGAAACAGACATTCCTGGAAAGACCAGCAAAGGGTCTCGATACAGAAAGACATATCATTCATATCAGAGTACGCTAACTGAGAATGATCCACGTATGCAACTTCTTGGCAACTATGTCATCGTAGAAATCAATTCTTTCGCTAATCCTTTTCCATATGTAAGGTTGAAAATAGAAAGTTTTATAACACAGTTTTTAAGAGAAACTGACAAAGAAGAACTTATTGAAGAGTGGGATATGGCTCCATTTGAATTGAATGTCTTAGATAAACGACGTACAGTCTGTGAGAAGTTGGTGTCTCTACTACGTTTCTCCTTTACACCTCAGCCCATAGAATCATTAAAAGAGAAAATTCGTCATTTTTACGATCTTCATGCTCTGTCAAACGACCAAGAATGTCGTACTTATCTTAACAGTGATTTTGTATCAGACTTAAATGAACTATGGAAACACGATCAAGCGGTCTTTGATACCCCCGAAGGTTGGCAAGGGCATGATATCGAAGACGCTCCTTTGTTTAAGAACTTTCCACAACTTTGGAAAGAGTTAAGTGCTCATTATTCCAACGAACTTGGTCAACTAGCATATCGTCCTATACCATTGCCTGAAGAAATAGAGAAGAGTATGTCTGAAATTCTTAATATAGTTCAAAGACATTAGACAGGATAATGACAATATAACGAATAGGGATTGATAACACTATTATTTTTAAACAACTAATTAAAACGAATTACGCTAAATATATAATGTGCAACCGCGAATTATCGCAAATTTGCACAAATTATTCCTTCCGGGTGGAAGATAGCTTTTGCGATCTAATTTGATAGCTTTTATAGTGTAAAAGCTATGCTTTTACAAGGTAATATGATAGCTTTTACAACCTAAAACGATAGCTTTTACAATACCCGAAAAAACCTATTACTGATTATCAATAAGTTACAGATATCGAAATTTTGCCCGATTTCCAAAATAATTTCCCATCGAAGGATTTCATCGCAAGGAAATGGAGGGAGTAAAGATCAAAGTGTCACAAAAATAGGTGAAAAAGTAACACAAAGTATTTGCTTGTATAGGATTTAGTGATGATGAAAAAATAAATTGTCCCAAGTTTTTATTATATAATCACTAAAGATAGCACATTTGTTGTTATAAAAAATCATGCACGCCTGCTTAACAATATGTTTTTTAGATTTTTTTTGTAATTTTGCAGTAGAGAACCCCCTGAAGGGTATTAACATCTATACATGAATACTTCTGCAAGAAGTGAAATAGATAAAGTAAAAACCATAGACCGTAGATTTTGACACGCGAAGAAGCCATAGCAAAAGGTATAGAGGTGCACGAGATACAGCACACGATGAAGAGACGTACTCCATGGCATGACTATAGCCGCAAGGGTACGTACATGCTGACCCTTGTGGTGAGGGAACGCATGCCGTTATTGGGTACATTAGACGGAAGCCTGGAGGGCGAAGTGCCACCTTATGTGGCTCTCTCTGTTCTTGGAAATGCCATCGTACAGGAAGAGCAGAAAAAGATTAGTCAATACTACCCTCAGGTGGAAGTGTGGAAGTTGTGCGTTATGCCTGATCACTTACACATGATAGTAAGGGTTAAAGAAGACATGAAGGAGGGTAGGCACCTCGGAGCTGTCGTGGCAGGTTTTAAATCGGGGTGTAACTCCGTCTATTGGAAGTTGTACGGCATGAGCGAACCTCCAAGACAGGGTTTGTTTGAAAAAGGCTACTGCGACAAGATTCTCATGCACGAAGGTCAGTTAGACAACTGGAAGCATTATCTTGATGACAACCCTCGCCGTCTGATGATGAAACGCCAGAACCCAGAGCTTTTTACCATACTGACTGATGTAGAGATAGCTGGCGAGCAGTGTCAGATGGTAGGTAACAGATTCTTGCTGAATATTCCCGACAAGATGGCAGTCATTGTACACAGACGCTATACCGACGAGGAGAATGCCCGGCTGAGAGAAGAATGGCTGGCATGTGGCGAACGTGGCGGGGTGCTTGTAAGCGCTGCCATCTCTCCAAAGGAGAAGGAGGTATTGCGTGAAGCCATGAACCGTGGCTACAGCATCATTTTGCTTAGGGAGAACGGTTTCCCAAAGCTATACAAGCCATCAGGCGAGGCTTTTGACGCTTGTGCATCAGGATTGCTGTTGCAGATAAGCCCTTGGGAGTTTCATTATGAGAAAAGGGTGATTACAAGGGCGCAATGCCTCCACCTGAACGCGATGGCGGAAAGGATAGCAGGCGAGAGATAGGACCAAGTGGCAAAACCACTTGGTACAGTGGTGATGACGAAACCACTTGTAACAGTGGCGATGGCAAAACCACTTGTAACAGTGGCGATGACGAAACCGCTTGACACCGAGGTCGTTATCGCCACTGTTGTTTCTTGCCTGCCATCGTCCACGTCAGTTTTGCTGACGTGCTCCACCTGTCCCCTCTCTGAAAATCCTCATTTTATTTTGCTCTTTCTGCATTTTTTCGTACCTTTGCAACAGATTCATTTACTGAAACAAATAATACCAATATGAGAAAGCTGGTTTATTCAATGCTGCCAATGGCCAGGTCAAAATAGAAAAGATCACCATAGAATTCGAATAAGATGAGGAAATTATTTTTAATTGCGACATTCATTACGCTTGCTGTCGGCATCAGTCAAGCTCAAATTATCAATGAAAACTTTGAAAGCGGACTGCCTTCGAGTGCCCCTGCCAATGACACTAAAGTCACGCTGTCGTCAGGCGAATGGACATTAAACAATGTTCATGGCAAGGAGGATAACGACAATATGCGAGCCGTAATATATAAGGGGGGATATCTCATCACTCCCGCCCTCGACCGCCCAGGAACAATAACATTTGTTCATCGTACATCAGGCAGTGACAAACACATTGTCGTGGAAAAATCCACCGACGGCGGTTCCACATGGACAAAAATTACGGAGGTCACGGTAAATTCATCAACACCTTACGGCAAAACCACCTGTTACTCCAATTCCGCAGAGGACGACACGGAAGTGCTCATTAAGTTCACAGACACAGACGGTTCTGTAATATATCTTGACAATGTTATCATAAACCAAGGTAGCGCCAGTGGTTATGGCGGTGGTGGCGGAGGAGGCGATATGCCAGCAACAGGAATACAACCTGTAATTGACAATGACGCAGACTTGTCACTGAGTGTTGACAACGGAAACATCATATATTCTACACCTAAGGGCGGCCATGTAAGCTTAGACATCCTGACACAGGACGGCCACAAGGTATGCACTGTAGTCAACCAGCCCACAACTGAAGGCGGAAAACGCACTATACCTGTAAAGCAGAACGTAAAACAGGGCGTTTACATCGTAAGGCTGACATTCAACGGCATCCAGACGAAGTGCATAAAAATGACTATGGAATAAGGGGACTAAGGCGATGAGTTCAAACGCCATTACCTGAGAAACATTAAAGATGACAAGGTTTAGAGCAAAGAATACAAGTTACGGATAAATATATCCCTATTGATTCTCTGTCTTGGCAACATTCTGGAAGGTGAAGACCTTGCCAGTGGATGCCTGATAATACTTCACGGTGACGCTCTCACTCACGGCGCGACCGAAGACTGTCAAGGAGAGCGATGGGTTGACAGCCGTCAGCTGCGTAACTCCACGGCACTCGCTGCCCACAAAGGCGGCAATGAGGTCGCCGGCGGCAGGGATGACGGAAATCATGTTCAGCAGATAGTCTGCACCGTATGTCATCACCACAGGGTACTTTGACGAACCAAGGGTGAACTGCGGTATGAAGTCGGTTTCCACACCTATGACATACCCTGACTGGTAAGTAATGGTGCCCGAGCGCGTGAACACCTGCTTCAGCCGTGCACAGTAGTACTTCATTGTGACATACAGCTGCTGGCCTTCGCTTTCGTTACCCCATGCCTTTAGGAGATAGGTGGTGGTATTTGCATCCTGGCTGCCATGGTCGATAGCGGGACCGTTCACACCGCGACACTCGCCCGACACAAAGACAGCAAGGCGGTCATCGGTACTGGTATATGGCTTCAGGGCATCTTCTATCTGCACCTTCACTATGCTCCAGTTCTCGTAGTTCTGTATGTCAGGCTCCTGCCACTGTGGACGGGCATCGTCAGCCTGCCAGTCTATCTGCCACGACGGAGCCTCGCTGACCGTCGTAACACTGTATCCGTCGGTCTTCGGATTGTCATCGTCGCTGCTGCAAGCCCCGAAGGTGAGGCTTGACAGCAGTATGACGGTAGAATATAGGATGTTCTTGTTCATAACTTACTGGATTACTATTTTCTTACCATTGAATATATACACGCCTGCAGCGGTCGGACGAGTAGGCAGTTGCACTCCGCTAACGGTGTACCACTTGCCGTTGTCGCTGCTGGTCTTGGTGAAGCTAATCTGAGCCGGCTCATCAGGACTGCCTATTACTGCGTTTGCCTTATACTGCATCAGTTCGCTTGTGGTGGCGATGATGTCGCCGTCACGCTCAATGGCAAACCAGATAGATGTCTTAGCATCAGCTGCAATGCTCAGGTAGAGCGGTTCAATGCTCTCAGCAGACAAATCACTGACTACGGTGGCCTGGCCCACACGCTCGCCATTGGCAAAGGCAATGAGCATATCGCCCTCTTCCGTCTCGAAACCCTCCACCACGGCACTCATCGTCATGGTCGTCTTTGCATTTGCAGAACCAGCGGCACGACTGTCGGCGGCGGTCCATTCATCAAGGAAGGTGCTGCCCGGCATATAGAACGGATAGCTGAAGCTTACCTCACCGCTACCCTTGCGCAGCAGCATGTAGCCCTCGCCAGGCTTCATGTACTCCAGATTACCACGCCAGCGGCCTACGCCGTTCACCATGGTGAAATATGCAAACTCATCGTGGCTCTTGATGACGTCGCCCGGCTCTGCCTTGTCATAGTAGTCGCTCAGGGCTGTCTCCAGAGGCAGGTTGAGCATCGGCGTGTAGCCAATGGCGTTCCATCCCTTTGTCACGCTGATGGTGCGCTCGTCCTGTGCCTTGATTATCTCGCCTGCAATAGGGAAGTTAATGTCCTTTCCTACCTTCACGGCATAGGCAGCCTTATGAGACAGTTGTATGTCCTGAGTAGGGTCAGTGGACAGCCAACGACCGTCCTCATACAGCAGTGTGGCCTGTCCGTTCAGTTCCGTCAGCATATCGTTCTCCTGCCATGGCAGGCTGGCAAGGATAAGGTCAAGGTTCTCCATCTGTACGTCCTTCACATTGAACGAAATCCAGTTCCAACCCTTCTTCAGGTTCATCATCTGTACGAAGCTATTACCACCCTTCAGTATCACAGGACTGTCAAGTCCGGCAATAGAGTCTGCCCTGAAGGTCATCCTCTGCTGATCGTCTGCCGTCAGCATCAGTTCGCGCCCGGTAGAGTACTGCCACAGCTTGAAGTATAGTTCCCTGCCCTGTGCCTCGTTATCATAGACGGTAAGATATACGCTGCTCTCACCTGTCTCGGCAGAGTATTTTACGTTAGAGAATCCGTGACACACGTTATTGCTGTCAAACGCGCCGACGATGTCGTGCGGGTCGGTATCAATCTCATTGTTCAGATATACGCGACCTACCACGTTCATTGAGTTCTCCAGCATATCGCCGCTGATGCTGCTCGCCCAGTCAGGCAGCTCACCCTCTACGGTCAGGTTCAGATAGAAAGGCTCAGACTGTCCGTCCTCATCTGTCAGATAGATGATTTCGTTGTAGGTACCGATGTTAAGGTCCTTGGAGATTGCTACACGTACATAGTCGGAACCCAGCGGAGCCAACACGTCACTGCTTTTATCCATGGTGAGCCACTTTACGCTGCTTTCTATCTTGTAAGTATGGCTTACGGCACTGTTGTTATAGAACGGCAGTTCCAACTCCTCGCCGGAACCATACTTCACGGTGTAGTCAAGCTGGTTGGCGAGCCACTCTATGCGGCTGTTGGTCACCAGGTAGCAGGCAGTATGCGGCGAAGCCATAGTGTTGCCGCGCTTATCCTCTATGTCGCGTATCGTTACATAGACGTTGCGATGATTGAGCTTGATATTGCTCTCATTGAGATTAACCAATAGTCTGTGTCCCTCTCCTACGAAACTGAACTTCAGGTTCTCCAGTTCCTCGAAAGGCACTACCGGGGCAGCCGTCTCGTTGGTAATGTGTTTCTCTATCACGCTTATCGGGTCAGCAAACACATAGTCGCGGATAGGGGTGCCGGTAGGCTGATGTGTCAGTGAATCTAACTGGTAACGCAGGTTGCCGTCGGCATCCATATACAACTTATTGCTATAAGGATAAGCCACCAGCGCAATCTTGTTGTTCTTCAGGCGCTCCTGACGCTCGAAGGCGAGATAGGTTATCAGTCCGGCCTCATTACCATAAGGACTCTTGGTGGAATACTTATTGATGAGTGTCAGCGGCAGGGCCTGGGCAAAGAAACATACCTCGTCAATGTTGCCCGTAAGCGAGTTGCGTGTGTCAACGGTCACCACCTTGCCATTATCGTCATAACACTTATACCGTGCACCGCCGAGCTGCAGGCAAGAGCCACTGATGCCGCCCAGACTATCGGCAGCAAACGTAGAGCGCAACACCTTATCTATATATATATTGACCACGTTGTTGCCTCGGTTCACCGTCATGGCATAGTGGTGCCACTGGTTGTCGCTCCAGTTGCCAGGCACCTGAGTGGCAAAGCCATTAGAGCGATACATAAGTTTCTCATCCTCAAAGGCTATGTTGAAGATGTTCTCAGCACCTATCTCTTCCTTAGTGCCGGCACCGTTGCTTACCAATACGCCGCGACCGTTGCTGTCGGTCTTAAACCAGAACATCAGCGTGTAGTCCTGCTCCTTGGTACGGTTCATGGCGCTCTCCACCAGTTGCAGTCCGTGGTCTTCGGCATCGAGGTGAAGCGAGTAACCACGCGGGACAGCCCAGTTGGCACCCAGCAGACGGGCGTTGGCTCCCTGCGTCTGGTCTATGGCATAGTCGCCGTAACCCTCGTTCATAGGGTAGTAATCCACAAGGCCCATCTCATAGCCTGTCAGACGCTGACCGCCATAGGTGTTGCCTATGGTAGCACCATCCATGGCACGATACCACAGCCTTGCCTCCATCATTCGTCCTTTATAGTAACTGCTTGCCGTGCGGCTGCTCTCGTTGGTGCGTCCGAAGATAAGATTGCCCGTACCGCTGTAATGTGCCAGCAGCTTGTTCTTACCCAACTGCTTACCGCCGTTATAGAACCTCAGTGAGTCCTCGTCAAGGTTGACGCTCATGGCTACCTGTGTGAAGATGCCTTTGGCTATGGCATCATCGGAAACATACTCGTTATCGTCAATGACGGCCTTCAGCCTGAAGTCCTTGGTGAGCCACAGCTGCAGCTTCTGGCCGTTGGTGCCGTGTGAGAAGAGCGGCATATCGCGCCCTGCAAGGGTATCAGGCTCAATCATCATGTCAATGGTAAAGTTCTTACCGCTGAAGTTGCGCTTGGCCTCGCTCTCCACGCTGGCACTGCCAGTAAACTGTATGCTCACGTTCTCTGATATGTGGCTGCTGTTGGTCTCGCCCTTCACCTCAAAGTTTGTGGTGGACCTGAGGTAATTGTATTCTATGTCCTCAGAGAAGTTGAACACTATGTCGTCGCCAGCCGTCAAGATGCCGCTTCGTGGTTCAGGCTTGCCAAACAACTGCGGACGACGTGTGTCTTTCACACCGCTGAGAATCCTTGACGATGAAGTGAGGAACTCATTGCCGTTGCGGCAGTAGAGTACGGCGCGCAGGTCATAGCCATTCTCTATCACCGTGCCTTCGCCATAGAAGCGGGTGGTGATGTTACCGTTCTCAGGTATCATCTCCCTCACGCCACTGGCCTGTGCCATCAGCAGTGAGTCGGCATAGAACGAGCATACGTTGGTCCAGTGCTCTTCCCCTCGCTGGGTCTCCTTGTACTGGAACTCTATGTGGTCGAAGTTATGCTGATGACGGTCAAAGCCATCGATGGTGACAGGTATGTACCAGCCCAGCTTGTCGTCTTCACTTGCTTCTGTGTTCATCACCCACTTGTCGCCAGGCGATGAGATGTTCACCGCACCAGCCTCATGCAGGTAGTGCACATCGAAGGACACACGGTTCATGGTTTGCCCGAAATCGTCGGGTGATGCCACTCCTATGGTGAGGCCCTCATAGTCGAATCCCTCGCCGGCATATACTTCCAATGTCTTTTCAAGCACCTTGCCTGGATAGAGAACGACATCAGTGCCGCCGATTGTCAGTGGTGCGCCGTCAACGAATAGCTTAGCACCGTTAGGATTGCTATTGCCGTCAAGATAGAAAGTGAACATAGTGAGTCCGCCGGTGGCTGCCTCTGGCTGCTCGCTCTCGTTTGTCATATAAACCTTGAAGCGTGCGGGACTGCCTACTGACACACCGCTCACGCTCTGCTTGTCAAGCCTGATGGTAGGGTTGCATATCTTCTTAGTGCGCTCGTCAAGGATAGTGCCCGGACTGTATATGAGTGTCCTGCGCTCATCCTCCCACGGATTAGCGGTGGCACCGCCACGGGTACGATAGACAAAGCTGCGTGGATACAGAGCCTTAGACATATTGAATTTCTGTCTCATGAACCTGTCAACGTATGTGCTCATCTCGTCGAAGTTCTGGTTGGAGTAAGTATCCAGCAAACCGTTAGCCGCCAGGAAGGCAGTATCGGTCTGCACACGATAGACATCAATGTTCAGGTGACTCTTCTTATCCATAGCTATGTTGAAGCTCTCCTTACGGCTGTAGGTCTTAGAGTCAGCCGTAGTGCCCTTTGTTGAATAATTCAATACGGGCAGCATCCTGAACTTCACCGTCTTTCCAGAGAAAGACACTTCCGTGGTAGTCTCCTTGGCATCGCCGTCTTTACTATTTACACTCGTCTTTTTGTCAGCCTTAGCCCATGCCATATCTACAAGCTTTGACAATATATGTATGCCTACAGCCGCAGAGGCAGACAGCGCCATGTCGGGACCGAGATTGTCAAACCACCTGTCGCCTATGACACCTGGCAGACTTTGGTAGTTAGAGATGGTGTACTCACTATCAAACTGCTCACTGTGCTTGAATGTCGCACCTCCGTCCACATCATAGTTTGCCATAGGTGAACTGCCCAATATGGCAGCCAGTTTCTCACGTTCATTCTGACCGATCATGTCAACCCATGCCATGATAACCTGACAATTCTCTGCCACCTCGTCAACAGGCTGCGTGGTAGCGTTACTTGGCAGGTGTATGACATAGTTCATGCCTGGCTCTTCAGTCATCTTACTGGTGTAGTAGTACAACTCACCATTCTTCGTATTGGCAAGGGCGAAGTTCTCGTCATCCTCACTTACCAGCGAGCGATATACAGGCTTGTTCGTAGCATCGGCCTTTGCCTGGGCATCTGCCGCCGTACCTGTAAACATCATTGCACGCAACTCCTTCACCTTGTCAGGAATAAGCTGTGTAAGGAGATGTTTCTGTGAATGGATGAACTGTGACGTTACCTCAGGGCCATAGCCAATAGACTCGTCGCGCACCAGATGGTACTTGTTGCCCTTTATGTCATCACCCTCGGCGATATCTACCAGTGTGCCGTACTTGGTCTCGATACCTCCCGTCTGACCATTGCTCAGACGTCCCTTCATCTGCTGGAACACGCTGTCAGGTATGGCACGTATGGTGCTCATAGGCTGCACCACTATGTTATGCGTCATGCCTATATAGAGGTCTGCCTCGGCACCCACCATCTCGTCCTTGCTGCTGGTGGAGATATCCTCATTCACGTTCATGGTGTATGAGAAGGCGCGCCGTCCCTCGGCATTGTAGCAGTATTCAAACTCAAATACTTTTGAGATGTCGGTTTTGTTCATAACGCCGCTTGCGGTGCCAACACCCTCAGGTGCAGCTACGAAACCCGTATAGCTGTCGAGCTTGCTGCCATAGGTCAGTCCGATGGATACGCCACCCTTGATTGCCATGTCCAGCGTGAAGGAGTATTTCAGTCTTGAGCCTTTCGACAGAGTTGCCGAACTGCCGCTGCCCGGTGGGTCGCGCAGTATGTCAATCAGTATTGGCTTGTCCTTCACCAGTACGTCCTTGGCACCGCCCAAGGCAAACATATTCAGGGTATATGCCTTCAGCGGCTCAGCCTCGTATGTCGTGCCGTCCTGCTCCAAGGTCATGGTGACGGTCTTCAGTGCGTCACTGCCAGTGAGCAGCCGCACCGTCTGGTCGGCAGTAAGGTAGTAGTAGCCCATGCCCAGGCTGTCCAATTGCACTACCTCAGGCACCAGTCCGTCCTTCAGTCCATTGTGTACGGTCACCTTGCCGCCGCCAAGTCTCACTACGTCGATGACACCTGAGCGTATATCATTATTAAACGGATAACTCTCCAACACCTGTATCTGTATGGGGTATCTGCGGTTCAGGCTGAACACCGGATAGCCAAAGGTATAGTGTACGGTATTGCTTTCACTGTCAAGAGTAGCCAGCGGCACTTCCACCCTCTCGCTTCCTATGCTCGTTGACAAGTAGCTCTTGTCGCCGAAGTAGTCGAATGTGTCATAGCCTAACTGCTTATAGGTAATCTCCACAGGACTGTGGTATATACGGTTGTATGTGGCATTATAGGTAGCCTTAGGCTGTGAGATGCTGTTTTCATCCACATCCTTGAAAGTACCTTCGTAGGTGGTGTCAACCGGTGTGAGGCAGTCGGTCAGGTCAACGACTTCGCTGACCTGTCCCTCCTGGAACAGCGTAGGGTAGCCTTCGCAGTATATCTGCTGCACCTTCCAGCGTACAGGCGGCAGCATCAGCATATATTCACCCGTAACGGAGTCAGGTTTCACTGTCATGCGCTTGCGCTCCACCAGTGCGGTGGTCTGGTGACCATTGCCGCCGGCATGAGAGAAGGTAAGCTCGCGTGTCTTCAGTTCTGTATTCAGGTTATCATATACCAGCCACGACGCATTGTCGCCCTCCAGGGTCATCACCATCGTAAGGTTACGTCCCAGGTTGTTGCGGCTCAGGTTATTGTCAAGCGGCTTGTTGCCCTGGTCGCTGCCGCCCACTATGCGGCCCGTCAGCTTCACCTTCGTGGTGTCATAGAAACAGATACCGGCTTCATCTTGTATGATTTTCTGTAACCTCTTCTTGTTAGTGCCCATGTAGTAGCCATCGTCAGCAAACTTGTGCTTCTCCATAACTGTCTTTATCTCATGCTGTCCGTCGAGCACGCGGAAGGAGAAGCTGCCGTCATACTGCGATTCCACCAGCTTGCCAGAGGCATTATACACGTCGTGGCCATCCACCTTGAAACGGGCACCCTTTACTGGTATGCTCGTGCCTTCATACATCACGAAGCCTGAGAACAGGTGGCTGTTGATGACGGTGAACTCGCTTATCGACTTGTCGTTGCTCTCATCGTTGAAGGTTACGGAGTAAGTGTCCTTTCCCGGCTCAAACTTGATGTTGCCGTTAATTACAGGAGATACGTCATACTGTATGCTTGCCAGTCCATTGTATGGCAGTCCGTCGATGACGAAATGTCCGCTTTCGTCAGTCGTAGCACTCTTCTCCACAGAGCGGTCGTCGTCACCTTCTTTTGCGTGGACGGCTTTCACCTCTATGTCACACAACCCCGTACCGTCGTTGAAGCGCACATAGCCCTCCACGCGTCCAGTGTTCTTGCAGGCACCTGCCTTTACCTGAGTCTCTGAGTAGTGCAGGCCCTCACAGTCGGTGACGGCGCGCACCTTGTACTCGTATCTTTCCAATGGCGATACGTCCTTATCCTCATAACCAGTGTTGTCCACACTGGGGGCAATAATCTTCCAACCGTCCTCACCACTGCCTGCATAGCGACGATATACCTGGAAGTAGTCCACTACGCCGTCTGCTTCCCATGTCAGCACTACGCTGCTCTGTCGGGTCTCCGTCATCAGCGTATTGTCTATCTTGCCATTGCCTTCATGGTAGAAGTTATGGTCGGGCAGGTCTTTCCTTGTAGCGGTGCCCATTACAGGTTCGACTATTGTCATGGTCACAGGATTGATGGTGTTGCCCTCCTTTGTCCAACTATTGTCAAGCTTATCCTCAATGCCATCAAGCGACTGATAAACAAGAAGAGAGTAGTTAGATGTAGATTTGGGAACGGCATTTCCTTCAACCACTTCCCAGTTGCTGTTACCCAGGTAGCTTACCATCGTTTCTACTGACTCGCCGGTAACCTTGGAGGCTCCTGCTACGCCGGTATAGCTCCAGTTGTTTTTGGTATCAGAATTTTCACCATTACCCCAAGAACCCCATGGCTTGATGTTAAAGTAATTGTGAGTAATGTTGTACCATTTTGCATTCTCCAGACAGTTTTGTACGGCTGCGTCGGTAACGGTGGCCCCTGGGGTTCCATCTCTGAAACCAAAGAATGCTCCAGCCCAGTTCTGGCTACCATCAACTTGTGCTTTATTACACCAGATGGAGCCGTCGAACAGGCAGTTTTGAATGTTTGCATAGGTTCCGCGACCGACGAAGCCGCCTGCAAGCCAGCCGGAAGTCTCTACGCTGGCAGATACACGGCAGTTAAAGATGTCAGTCCACTTGCCGTTGTTTACGCCTGCGTAGCCCACGAGAGCAGCCACGTGATTAGTGCTGCCTGTAATTTTACCGATAAGATGCAGGTTCTTGATAGTGCAGGCTACACCATTTCTGAACAAAGCGACATTATCAATATTCCCACCGCTGATTTCCATATTCAGCGTATGGCCGTTGCCATCAAAGATGCCAGAGAAATTCTGTCCGTCCCAAAGGGCTACAGAATTGTGGACCGTAAAGTCAGCCATCATAATGGCGTTGGTATTAGAATTATTCATAACTGCATCCCTGAACTTCAGCCAATCACTTTCATTAGAAAGCACCATATACGTCTCGTTGTCGATGACGACGGTATTGTTACTGCTTAACTCCAGTGTAGTGGGCAAATACTCGCGGGTGGCATAACTGTTGACATTCGAGTATTTGACATTTTCTGTGTCCAAACCCACCCACGTATGACAGTTGTTGAGTCTGGTGGCGATATGGTCGGGGGCAAAGATACAATTATCGATGAACAGACTGCTGCCACGGGCTACCCATGCCACGAAGCCACGGTTGTTGGTGGCATTGGCACCCTCGAAACTGCCGTCGAACTTACAGTTGCGGATGACGACACTGGCACCACTCTGGCGTGCTATAAAGCCAGCGAGAAGTCCCTCACCGCTGACAGAACTCTTGAGTGTGACCGACGAGCGGCAATTCTCAATGCTGACTGTGGTACCTTCCATCGTCCAACCGATTAAACCGGATGTGTATCTTACACTGGTATTAATGGTTCCAGCCGTGTGCAGGTTCTTGATGGTGGCATTGCCCACATAGCGGAAGGGGGCGACAAACTCTTGAGCATGGTCGTAGATATCGAAAGTCAGTGTATGTCCGTTTCCGTCGAAGTTGCCGCGGTAGGCAGCCTCTTTGTTCCACCCAATCATAGTGGAGCCGGCATTGACATCGGCATAGAGCCGAGCGTTCACGTCGTACTTACCCTGGGCTGCCTCCACCTTGTCGCGGAAAGCCACCCAGTCTTCAGCCGTGCGGATAGGGAAATAGAATGGTGTTATATCTTCTCTGACAGGCGATGCACCACGCTCCACATACATGTCCACCTTATAGTTTACACACGTACGTGCCACCTCTATCACCTTGTAGCGCTGCTCACGCTCCTGCTGGGTGAGTTCTATGGTCTGTACGTTCACGGTGTCGCCTTTCTGATTAAGCATAGTGACGCGCATCATCATCTTGGCGCGGTTGTCCCATACGGCGTTGTACCCGTCGGCATACTCCCATGATACGCGGGCGGTGAATGAGCGCTCATCCTCCCACTTGGCAGAATATGAGGCAATGTGCAGCAGATGGATGTCGCTGACTACGCAGCTGACTTTCGGCGCATAGCTGTTGTTCCATCCCCACGGCTGAGTCATGGCGCGGCGCACACGGTAGGTCACCTTGTCAAGCGTTCCACCGTTTACCAGCATATTCTCGTTAATGGCGCGCACTATGGTGCTGTCTATATAGGTGTAGTCTTTCACACTCTGGTCAAAAGCCTCTGAGGAGATAGTCTCGAAGTCTTCCTCCTTACCTGTCAGTGAGCGTTGTATCTCAAAGAAGTCGCTGCCGGCGATGTCTTCATAGTCGGTATGATTGATAGACCAGTCTAACCGCACCGAAGCATTATGGTCGCCTAACGGACGTGCGGTAAGTCCGTAAGGCACATGAATCATCGGCTGTGTCACTGCGTCTGACGATACGTCGTTTATAGGGTTCTTGTCTCTGTCAAGATAGTTCACTATGACGCGCAGGTCTTCGTGGGGCACGGTGGCATCAAGCTCGATGACGCCGTTGCTGATGCCTGCCTGAAGGTTCTCCACCACACGGTTGTTGTTATGGTCGATATATTCATACTTTGCAGAAGTAACCTTGTCGGAAGCAATAAACCAAGGCAGTTCAAGTATGCCTGGCTTACTTAACGACATCATAGCCATCGATATCTGCGGAGACACGATAGTCGGTGCTTCGGGTAGCGTGATGGTAGTTCCTGTAAGTCCCGTAAGCATAAAGTCTTTGGCCATCCAGACGGGAGTCAAACCTATCCTTACTTCCCATGAGAACGTCACCGTCTGTGCATACATATCGTATGGTATGGTCCATACGGCAGAGAAGTCGTAGGTCTTGCCGTCAGAATTGGCATACACCAACTTGCGCACTTCGCCGTCGCCCTTCACCAGTTTGAAGGTATTTGACGATGCGCCTTGCTTGACCTCAAAACTGCCGCCAGCCTCGGTCTTGAACTTCGTCCACACTTCTGACTTGTCGTTGTCGTATGCACTGCGATAGTCAGTTCCTCCCATGCGGCCTTCATCTGCTTTCCACCAAAACAGAAGTACGGAGTGCTCCACATTGGATTTGTCTTTCCATTTGGCTGTCAGTTTGCCTTCATCTACCCAGTAGTCGTTGTCGTTCTCATCATAGAGAGGCATCTGAATGCGCACACTGTTAGAACCGTTGAGCTGTATCTGATATAGGTAGGTCTTCTCAGGATGCCTGTCGGCGGCAACAGTCTGCTGAGGTAACAGCCATGCAAAGACAGCCACAAGCAGCATCCACTGCCATAACTGCCAATATATCATTCTTTTACAGGATAGTCTCATAGTCTTATATAATTATTAAAGTCTCGTAAATAGGTGTAATGTGTATATTGAAGTCTCGTAAGTGTTTATATGGAGTTATAATAGATTTACAAATAAGACAGTCTGTGTAGTCTTCAGGTTTTGACACTGACTAATATTGAGTTATAATAGATTTCAATGGCAAAGTTAATGAAATTTTCTGTATTGCGGATGTTTTTTGCAATTTTTTTGATGTTCAGATAGCAAAATATACCCCAAATTCAAGTTAGAAGTGCAATCCTTGTAGTGTAGGCGCAAGGATTGCACTTCTAACTTGAATTTAGGTTTCTTTTTTTACCTTTTATCGTTTATTGACTCATAGAACGCCATTTTCAGACCAAAAGAATCAAAAACAAGTATTACTACACATATATTTCTCAAAATGTTTGTTATATTAAATAAAATCATCTACCTTTGCATTGAAATGTTATAGTCGTAAAATTTATAGCCATAAAACTATATGAAGAAATTCTATGATAGAGTACGCGAAATGAACGAGCTCAGGGAATTGCAACGCCAGGCGTACAACGATTATTCACGATTTGTGGTACTCACGGGCAGAAGGCGCGTGGGTAAGACAAGTCTTGTGTATCGACTGATGAGTGAGACACAGGATGATGCGCCAGGACTGTATTTCTTCGTTGGCAGAAAGACGGAAACAGTTCTCGTCAGAAGCTTTGTGCAGGAGGTACGCGAAAAACTCGGCGAGTTTGTTCCTGACGGAATGAATTCGTTTCGTGAACTCTTTCAAATGATACTGGAGATAGGAAAACGCAGGCGTTTCACACTCTTTATCGATGAGTTTCAGGAGTTTGACAACATCAATGCTGGCATCTTCAGCGACATACAAGAATTATGGGACGCATACAAGAAGCAGACCAACGTATGCCTGATCGTGTCTGGCTCTATCTTCCGCATGATGGAGAAGATTTTCAAAGACGAAGAGCAGCCGCTCTTTGGTAGGGATGACTGCACCATTAAACTGAAACCATTCAATACAGATACGATAAAGGAAATACTTGGCGACTACAAGCCTGACTACACCCCGGAGGACCTTCTTGCTCTCTGGACCATCACTGGCGGGGTGGCCCGTTATATTGAGCTTCTGATGAACAATGGATGTACAGACGTAAAAAAGATGATTCACTACGTATGTTCAAGCGGCGACAGTTACTTTGTGGATGAAGGCAAGAAGATACTCATCCAGGAGTTCGGCAAGCAGTATGGCACGTATTTCTGCATCCTCGACCAGATAGCTCACGGCGATGTTACACAAAGCGAGATAGAGGGTGCTTTAGGAATGAAAAGCCTCGGCGGACAAATGAAGATACTGGAAGAAAAATATGGTATAATCAAAAAGAAACGCCCGATTGGTGCGAAAGAAGGCAGCCAGACGGTGCGCTATGAGATACAGGACAATTTCTTTCGTTTCTGGTTCCGCTATATCAATAGATATGCTGCTCTCATCGAACTGCAGAACATGCCAGCATTGGAGCGCATCATGACCGAAGACTATACTACTTTCTCAGGCATAGCACTGGAACGCTGGTTCCGTCAGAAGATGATGGAGAGTTGTCGATACAAGCAGATTGGAGGTTGGTGGCAACCGAATGGCATCAACTCCAAGGGCGACAAGGATGACTTCGAGATTGACATTGTGGCCGAAACACTTGATGGCAACATTGAAGCATACGAAGTGAAACGTAATCCAAAGAAGTACTCCCCTGCCCGGTTGGAAGAAAAAGTCACAGAAATGAAACGACGCTTATTCCGTGGTAAAGAAGTCACAAAGGGAGGCTTATCCATGGAAGATATGTAAGATTAACTCAAGTTTCGTAAATACTCAACTTTTGGAGTTATAAGGAGTTAAAGGACAATACCGTTTTTTAGTTTCAAGCAGTAAACAGAGAAGACAATACTTAATGCATAATTCATAATGCATAATGCATAATTGTTAAGTGTGTAGCAGTTTCACCATTGCAACTCATAACTCATAATTCATAAGTCATAACTAACAAGCGGTACAAGTCAAAATAGCAAAGTGCTAATTTTTTGGGGGGTATTGACAGCATATAGTAGGAAAAATGAAAAGTGTCGTCAGAAACTCTATTTTGAGTTTTCTGACGGCACTTTTCATTTTGACACTTTGTAAACTCAAATAAGCCAAAGCTTATCAAAGTGTAAAACATGGTACGCCTATCACACAGAGAACTCTATACGCAAATGAAACATCTTCTCTTTTCATCTTGCCTGATAAGCCTGTGTAGGCTGTCTCATGTTTTGTTTATCTCAGGATATCATCGTCATCCAGATCGTCATCATCCCAGACGATGTTCTCCGGGGATTCGGAAAGGTCTGTGACGATGCGGCTGTTAGCCAAGAGGAGACTCAGTTGCTGCAGTGCGACTACGTCCACCGTAGGTGTCATATATTCTCTTTTCATATTACTTCTTTATTTTCCATGAATTTATTCCACTACGACTTTCTTTCCATTCACGATGTAAAGGCCCTTGACCATATTCTCCACCTTGCGGCCCTGCAGGTCATAGATTGCGCCAGCCTCATTTTCACCTTTCGATTTTCCATTTTCAATTGAAATAATGCCCGTGGCTTCCTCTTCATCACCGAAGTTCAGTACGAACTGGCGAGCGGCAAGGCTGCCACCATCGTCAGTGATATAGAAGTATGCGCGGAAGGCTCCGAGTGCCTTGCCGTTCTCAATGGTGCGGTCGCTCTTGGCATAGCCCAGCTTATTGCCGGCAGCCAGCAGTAGGATGTCGTCACGGTTAGCATCAGTAATCTCTAATGGAGCATAGTTGCCCATGAACTGGCAGTCTCCAGAGGTCTTATTGTTCGTGAAGCAGACAGGACGCTCTGTCTTGTCGATGGTCACGCCAGTGATTGTTGGGCTCTCAAGTATATCACCAGTGCCGTTAGGCCACCTTACGATATAAGGTTTGCCAGCCTTCATGGTTGTCCTCTCAGCAGTGAAAGCAAGTGTCAGCTTACCGTCTGCATCAAGGTTTGAGTTCGCAGCGTCCAGTTCCATTACGCGGATGTCTCCTATTTGGCTATTTTCGAATTCGTTACAAGTAACATCTAAGTCAAACGGTAGGCATATTGTGTTCCAATCTCTATCCTGATAGAACTTATGTCCGCTTAACGTTACATCGCATACAGCGCCGTCGAATGTGTCGATAATGTCAGCGTTGGTGGTGGCATTGTCTGCCAAGGTGATACCATACACTACATCCCAATAATGGTGATCAGAATCCCATGAAATAAGCGCATCGCTATTAAATGAGCCGTTCTCGCCGTTAGAATCGCTAAAGGCATTACCATTCCTATAATACTTGGTTGATGTAAAGCCAGTGCGCTTTGGCGAAAGATTTGCCGTATACTTATAGGAAGTATGTATGTAGAGAATTCCATCGAAGTAGATGCCTTTGGCCCATTTACCATTGTTACTATTATTGTTATAAACGACCTTCAAACCATTGTAGTCATAGGTAATCTCACGTATATCCTCATCTTCATTGTGGACAATGTTGAATGTGCCGGTCAGTTCATCTGAGCAACTGACAACTGTGGCTTTATGAATCCACTCAGCACCTACATCACATGAAGCAGCGGTAAGGTTACGGTAAAAGTATTCTGATTTCCCACCCTCAGTATAAGAACTATGAAAAAATATACCTGGTTCGCCAGTAAGTTGTGTCCCATAATAGAGATTATCATAAATAGATAAATGATCAACAGAACTATTGTCGCTTTCATATCCTAGGATGCCACCACATTTATTAACATATTTAGAGTCAGAGTCATCCATGTGAACAGCACTGGTACAGCCACGTATTGTCCCAAGTCTAGCAAGGCCTACGATACCACCAGTACAAGCCCAATATTTGTTTTTGGAGATAGTCACCTGACTGCTGACATGACAGTTCTCAATGGTGGATTTATAGCTGCGGCATACAAAACCACCAGCATAATCGTCACCTGTCATGGTGAAGCTGCTGTTGTCGAGCCACAGATTTTTCACGGTGGCATTTTCTATATAGCCGAAGAGACCCGGCTGTGCTGCTTCTACGGTGATGCCCTTTATCGTATGGCCCTGTCCGTCGAATACGCCATTGAAGCGATTTGCGTCAGTACCAATCTGGGTATAGGTCTTTCCGGTGTAATCGAGATCGGCTGTTAATTTGTAGTGCTTTGTATAACTGCCACTGCCGAGTGTGCCGTCGTTCACATACTGTGCCACCTGCGCCAATTGGTCAGTAGTGGCAATCAAGTATGGCGACTCCTCGGTTCCGCTGCCCTCAAAGGACTGAGCAACCAGAGTGAAGTCGTGCGTATAACTGCCACCACAGTTTGCAGATACACCAGTGAGGGTCATGGTGTAGTTGCCAGCTGCAATGGGGGAAGCATTGGGTGAGTAGCTGATAGCGTAGTCAGTACCTGCAGTAAATTCATTGCCGGTAGCATCCTTCACGACAGACACGATGTCGGTTGGAGTGATGCCGTCAGTGAGATAGCTGTCATACAGATTGCTGACGGTGCAATTAGCATAGCCAGTATAATCCATTATTGTTACGGGGTAATACAAGCCAGTGGCAGGTGTTGAGGAATAAAGAAACGCACCATTCTCGCCCATACCAATACTCGTCATATCATTAGTTGTGTAACAGTTCACGACTCCATTACTACTTGAACCCACCTCTCCAGTAATAGCACCAACATTGTTGGTTCCCGTTACGCTGTTACCTGTATAAATACAGTCCTCAATTTTAGCAATGATAGCTGGACCAAACCCCGTAATACCACCAACGTTTTGGTTTCCAGAAACAGTGGCTGCGCTGGAGTTGTTTTTAATTAGACCCTTGCTTTGCTGAATGTTTGAACGACCAAGAATACCTCCTGCATAATTCGTCGCAGAAACGGTAACACTTGCCGTAACATGACAGTTCGTAATTTCAGTATTTGTACCATGAGCATAACCCACAAAACCGCCAGCATAGTTGCCTGTGGCACTGATGTTGGAATTGGTGATGGTCACATTCTGTATCTTACTATAACTATCTGTATAACCAAATAAACCGGCATAATCAGTTGCGTTAACAATAAGACCACTGATGGTATTATTCTGTCCGTCGAATGTTCCAGCGAAGCTGTGGTCATAATCACTGCCGATAGGCGTATGGTTGGCATCGCCTGTTGCTGTGCCATCGCCGAATTGCACAGGTCCCGTCATCTTGAACGTCAAGTCTTTACAGTTGTTACCAGCGTTCACAAAGTCTGCCAGGTCCTCGAAGTCCTGGGCTTCGTCCATAATGAAATAGCCACCTTCGTTATCATAGGTGATTCTGCTAAGAGAATTTACATGGAAACTAACGCTCTGCGAGCCTGTGTAGTCGCCCTTACCTGTGATGGTCAGCTTATGGTCGCCCTTGTCGATGATCTCGAACGGGAACGAAGACACATTGTTGTCGTCGAGCGTAGCAGTGAAGTGAGTACCAAGAGTCAGCGTGGTGCCGTCGGCAGCCTTCACTGTGGGAGTAATGCTGACAGGCGAGGAAATGCAGTTGTAACTCGATTCAATATCGGTGATGGTGCCATATTGAAGATCGTTGGGATTAGCTATCGTCACGGTAAAGTCGAGCCCAGCTATGTTGTTAGCCGCATTAGAACAAAAATAGACCGTAATCACGTTGCCGATGCTTAATTCGTCGATGTCACTTACTTTGCCGCTTATCCCGTCAAGTATTTTCTTACTGTCGTCGCTTGTATCAGTGCCGTTCCAGACGGTCAGTTTGTCACCTGATTGCGTTTTGATGTTGCCTGAAAATTTAATCATAGTTCCCTCTGGCGCGGTGATAACAAGATAGCCGTTACAATTGTCGCTGTAGTTGCCTGGTTCGTTGGTGGGGACGAAGTAGCTTCCTGGTTGGGTGATGCCGCTGCCGCCGCCCTCGCCGCCGTCGTCATACAGCTTAAACGACTGTACGCCCGCGGGAATAGTGGCGTTCTTCGTACCGGTCTTTGGCATGTTAATGTAGAGACCGCCTGCGGCAGTCAGGTTATCAGTGAACGTTGGGGTGACTGTGACGGCTGAGAAGGGCATGGTGAACGTGGCGGTGCTTGCGTCGGTATACCAAAGCATATCTGTCACTGCCACATTCTCGTTGTCTTTACCCTTCACGCTGAGGTCGCAGAGAAAGTTGCTGTTGTTGGGGGTGGAGGTCAGTGTGACTACGTCTTTCCACTTGGCCTCGGTTACACTTAAACCGCCCATACTAGCTGCAACGTTGCCGCCTGTGACGCTGTTTATCGTGATGTCATACTTTTTGCTGGTGTCAATAAGCGTCACGTCAAGATCTATACCGTAGTATTCCCAACCGTCATTAGAATTGAAATAAAGCATAATGACGTTGCCGGTGCTAACTACGTTGATGTCGGTCACTGCGCCGTTTATCCCGTCAAGTATCTTCTTGCTGTCGTCGCTGGTGTCGGTGCCGTTCCAAACGGTCAACTTATCATAAGTAGTTTGCGTTTTGATATTGCCTGAAAGATTAATCGCATGCCCCGTAGGTGCCGTGATAATAAGGTAGCCATTGCAATTGCTGCTGTAGTTGCCGGGGATGCCGCTGGAGTTGCCGCCACCCTTGCCGCCGTCGTCATACACCTTGAAGGAAGAGGTAAATCCGTCTGGAATAGTCAGCGTTTTCGTGTCGTTCGCAGGCATGTTGACGTAGTAGTAACCGACTTCGCCCTTGCTATAGGCGTTGTCGACGGAGAGGCCTTCGGGGCAGTCGGTTACGGTGAAGCTAACGCTCTGCGAGCCAGTGTAGCTACCCTTACCGGTAACGGTCAGGGTATAGTCGCCCGTAGCGTTAATAGTGGTCACGGTCTGGTCGCTGCTGTTTTTGATGGTGACGGTGTAGTCGGAGCCAGCGGTGAGCACAGTGCCGTCGGCTGCGGTCACTGTTGGCATGATGCTAATGGGCGAGGAGATATAAAGGTATTTCGAACTGACGCCGCCGATGGTGGCGTACTGGAGTTTGAGTGGATTGTGCACCATGACGGGCACGACGTTGTTGCCATCAACCTGCCAGTCTTCGCCGCCGGCGTTGAGGGCTGCACAGATTTCGGTGGCGGACATATTGCCAACTGCTGTGCCTTGGACGGTACCGAAGGCCGTCTTGTAGTAACAATGGTCAATGTCGGTCACACCATTGCGGGCGAAAGTTGCACTATTGTTGGTGCTTATGGTGATGTTGGCAGACGGGTTAAAGTAACAACCCGTGAAGTTGATTTTGCCCTCATGCCAGCCCACAAAGCCACCGCACGAGTTGGGACTATTACCAGTCTTTAGCAGCTGGCCGTCGAAGAGGCAGTTGTTAATCGTAATGGTGTAACTGCCGCCTCTAGCCACGCCGATAAAGCCGCCATGGGTACCATCGCCGCTCGTGTAACTGTTAATGGCTACACTCGACCTGCAGTTGCTGATGGTGCAGTTGCCCGAGGGCTCGGCCATTAGTCCACCGGCAAACTTCCTATTTTTGGTGGTGATGCTACCTGTCACATGCAAGTCCTTAATGGTGGCGCCGTCCACATAGCGGAAAGGAGCCACGTAGTCCTCATTTACATCATAGCTGATGGTAAGCGTGTGGGCACCGCCATCGAACGTACCTTTGAACTTGTTGCTGCTAGTGCCAACCATCGTGGTGACGGCTGTAGACGTGCCAATGTCTGTAGCAAGTTTCACATAGACACCGCTTGTCCAATAGATAGCAGCATTGTTCTCGTTGGAAAACGTGTTCCAGTCATCGTTATTATTGATGACATACGGGTTGCTTGCTGTACCACCACCCGTAATGGTAGCCCACGCCCCAGCGGAGGTGAGCATCGTTACAAGCAACAGCATGGCTGCTCGCCGTGCACCGCACGACCACTTGGCAGTCGGCGCGAAAATGTTCTTCTTAATACTCATTGTTATTGTTTATTATGATTATTTATTTGTCTCGTAGGGTATAAATAACACAGCGCCTCCCCTT
>CAMNCV010000051.1 GCA_946534585.1 uncultured Prevotellaceae bacterium | reverse complement strand
TCTTGTAATCTCTTACCAAGCCTGCTCCATGTGCATGGATACCCACATTGGACGTGATAAACTCGTTTGAACTGAAAAGTCCGTCTGTACCGATAAAGTTCAGAGTTGTTGACAACATCTTCAATGTGCGCTGTGACATAAAGAAGAATTCCTTACCCAAGGCTGAAGTTGGATCATACAAGTCTTCACTGTAACCAAGGAGTTCTGTGTTCATGCCCACCTTGAGAATGGCAAAGGCAGCGTCTGGATAGCCCATACGATTCAACGCCTCAGCAAGATGCAGGAACACTGTTGATGATCTGTACAAATAGAAGTTACCATTGGCAAGCTTTGGTATATAAACCATATCAGGATTATCACCTAAACGACTATGGGTAACGAAATTAAAACGTGAATCACCCAAGTTAACACTGTTTACCTCACCTTGTGGTATCAGATTTGTAGTGTATGTATGATAATAGTAAGGTCTGCTCGTATAGAACTCCCTGAACTCAGTAGTTGGAACGACCTGTATCTCTTGAGTTTGAATATAATCCAAATCAGTATAGTAAGAATAGATATATCCTTGATAGGTGTAATACAGACATCCGAATGCCTCTGGAACACTTGTCACCTGTCCGTTAAGCACACTGGTTGCCATAGGAATATAGGTTATGACATCACCTGGTGCAGAACTTTGCTTAAAGATGTTATTCCATGCTGTTGACTTGGGATTATCTGATGAACTCTCATCCCAGTCTGACGGATACTCCATATCTGTCTCGTAACTTGTGAGTGAGTTACAGTAGTCAAGATTTAATGTAGAGGCTACATTATTGTAGTACAGATAGTCATAATATGACTTTGCTGCTTTCTCATACTGGGCATTCTCAAGATACAGGTCACCCAGCACCACATTGATTGGGAGGAAGCACTTGTTCACCATGATGGCTTTTGCAAAACTACCATTACCACCAATCTGCAACTCTGATTTCTTACCAAAGTTTGGTACAGCCCAATACTTGCTGTCCCAGTTGCTCTTCAGGTTCTCAAGGTATTCTGCCTCTGATGCGAGAATAGTCTCACGAGAACTTGGCTCACGCTGAGCATTTATCTGGCTCACTGATGTCACTGGCTCTGTAATATATGGCACAGAACCGTAGTTGCGTACCAACTGCAGATATGTCCATGCTCGGATGGCTGCTACAGCGATATACTCGTTGATAACGACATAGTCATTACCAGTACGAAGGTCTGTCTTACGATTCTTCAGATAATAGTTACAGTTATTAATTACCTTGTAATAGAGGTAAACACTGTCATACTTGTTGGTCGCATCGGCCTCAAAGTTTGCCATCTTACGGATGTCTGTTGAAGCATAGCCGGTAGCCTTAACAAGGTCACCACGCAACTCGTTTTGGAAGTAATACTGGTCAGCCAACTGCTGCATTGCCTGCAGGATGCCATAAGCATAAGAGACAGAGTCAGTCTTCTCTGACAAAGAAGGATCATACAACTGTCCCTGGCTCTCAGACTCAAGCATATCTGAGCAGGACACGGCTCCAAAGAGCCCTGCCGCTGCAACTAATGTATATAAAATCTTTTTCATTGTGAAGTCTATGATTTAGAGGTTAATCTTGACACCGAGAATAAATGAACGGCTCTGAGCTATACTGCCACAGTCAATGCCTTGATACAGTACACTATTGCCTACACTGAACTCAGGATCATTACCTGTATATTTTGTAACAGTGAACAGGTTACGCGCCTCACCCCATACAGAGATACCCTGCAGCCATGACTGCCAAGACTCTGGTATAGGTATCTGGTAAGCTACGCTGAGTGTCTTCATACGGAGGTATGAGCCATCTTCTATCCAACGGTCAGAGAAACGGTTGTTTCCCTTAGGGTCTTCAAACGCCAGACGTGGCATATTTGTTACCTGACCCTCATAACGCCAGTGAGCTATCTCTGCTACCTGCTGGTTGTAGAGTGATGCACCTGAGTTAAGGATGCTACGCTGGTAGTTATACACATCGTTACCTACACAGTAGTTGAAGCCTACATTGAATGTGAAGCGCTTCCATGTCAGGGTAGCGAAGATATTACCATAGATGTCTGGATTTGGATTACCGATGATAACCTTGTCCTGCTCGTCGATGTAACCGTCACCGTTCTGATCTATGAAGTGTACGTCACCGGCATTAAAGGTTTGGTCTGCACCAGTCGCATCCTTGAACTTCAGATAATCTGAACCGTTATAAGCTGTAGCAGCCTCTGCCTCTGTGCTGAACACATGGTCTGCGGTCTGATAGCCGTAGAAGACACCTACTGATGAACCTGACTGTGTCAGGATGTTGTTGTCACCATATACTGATGAGGTGAATGCACCGTCAGCAAGACGACATACCCTGTTTCTGTAAGTACCCATAGTAGCACCAAGCTCCAAATGGAGGTTCTTCTTCTCTATTGGCTTACCGCTTATGGCTAACTCCAAACCTACGTTATCCAACATACCGTCATTTACCCAATAGTTATTGATACCGCCGACTGGGTTATCAAAGCTCTTGAGAGACAACAAGTCCTTTGTTCTGTGATAGTATGCGTCTAAGCCGAGACTTAAACGGTTGTTGGCCATATTTGCCTTGAAGCCTACATTATACTTCAGAGTGGTCTCCCACTTTACAAGGTCATTACCTACATTGTTCATCTGCACACCCATCTCTTTATAATTGTAACGCACTGATGCGAAAGATGAACGAGCTGCATAGTTTGAAATATCGTCATTACCGCTCACGTCAAAGCCACCGAACAGCTTGAAATAATTCACAAACGCATTCTTTGGATACCATGCCTCGTTAGATACTACCCAACCCATCTGGATACTTGGGAATATAGCCCAACGCACGCCGGCAAGTCCGATAGAGGCTGTACTGCTGACATTCTTACCGAAACGGCTGTTTGCCTCAAGTAAGAGTGAAAGTGTAGCATAGAAACGATTGTTATAGCTGTAGTCTGCACTGGCATACCACTGCATATTCTTCCAAACGTCACTGACACCCTGGATGTCTGAGAATGCTGTCACATCCAGATGAGGGTTCTTGTCATTGTCTAACCTATTAGGGAACTGTGAGCTCAAGTAACTGTTATCGTATGAGAAATATGTATAACGGAATCCACCTGTTATTGCCAGGTCATTCGCACCGTACTTCTTATTCCAGTCGATATGTGTGTTACTTATGATATTCGTCTCCTTACCAAACAATGAGGCATCCTTTGAATATACGCGACCGAGATTCGCAACGTCAAATGCAGGGACACCCTTGTTTGGACGATAGTAAGCCTGCGAATTACGATTCAGATAGTAGCTGAAATGTGTGGTTGCTGACAAGTTTGGAAGTATCTGCCATGTCGGAGCAACTGCTACGTTGAAGAACGTATTCTCATTCTTATTCTTACGCTCACCCTGACCGTATTCAATCAAAGATACCGGGTTAGACAAAGAATACTTGTACTCATGCAATGAACTGAACAAGTCATCAGCATCACTCTTCAAAGAGGTAAAGCCGTTGACGTTGTGATTGTACTGATATGGATTGAGCAAAGGACTCTTTATCAGGGCTAACTGAATAGGAGATGTAACGGTGCTCAAAGACAAGTCACTTGCAAAACCATCATCAAAGAGATAGGTGTTGGTACGTGAGAATGACATGTCAAACTTAGTGGTAAGATTCTCCAACAGACTGATATCTGTATTGAAACGTACATTCACACGGTCGAACGATGTCTCTTTTATGCTCTTGTCCATTGATGTGTAACCCACTGAGAGATGATACATACCTATGTCATCACCACCCTGCACGTTGATGCTGTAGTTCTGAGTAACGGCGGTACGCAACACCTCTTTGGTCCAATCAGTGTCGTTATGATACATCTGATAGAAATAACCTGTAGGGTCATCATTGAAAAACCTGAAATTCAGTGCAGCACCTGTCCGCGCCTGATACTCCTGCACAGCAGGAACGGTACCTAACTGCTCACCAACATAGTTACGATACTGGCTGGCGTTCATCATCGTAGGCAAAGATGGCTTGGTGGTTATACCAGCAAATATCTTTGCGTCAATGCGTGTAGCCATAGAATGACCACGCTTCGTATCAATAATAATAACGCCATTGGCACCACGAGCACCATAGAGGGCTGTAGCATTCTTCAATACCGTTACCTTGTCAATATCCTCTGGTGATATTGTTGACAATACATTGAAATAATCACCTATGTGCAATGATGAGCGATTACGCTGCATGTCAAGCTCTACACCATCAAGAATAATCAATGGCTGTGAGTTGGCATTGATAGAGTTAATACCACGTATTAACATCATAGCACCCTGCTCTTCATTACCAGAACGCATGATAGAGCGTATATCTGCACCGAGCACAGTGCTTATCTCATCATCAATTGAGAGACGGCTGCCACTTGACACGAATGAATTCTGTGATGTATAAGAGGTGCCATCATTATACATCTCCCTGAAAACATTTGAGAGCATTGATATATTTACAGTCTTGCCGTCAGTAGCGTCTATCGCTACCTGCTGTGACATATAGCGGGGAGACTGTACATAAAGTGACTTCGCAAATGTAGGTACCTTGATGGTGAACTCACCCTTTGCATCCGTCATTGCAGTATATCTGGCATCTCCTGTAGTCTGGATACGTACACCAGCCAAAGGAGACTTGGTAGCCTCATCTACCACCATACCTTTCACCTCACAAGTGGGGACATCATCCACCACAACAGCGCGCCTTGGCTGCTTTACTGTAGTCACTTCCTCTTCAGCAAAGCCCTCGGTATCCTCATCTTGAGCGAACGCCGCTGTAGACAATGTCATAGCGATAAAGCAGAGCGGGAGCCTAAGTCCGTAGCGCTGCAAATTTTCCTTTATATTGCTTTTCATAAACATTATTCCTTATTCTTAAAGTAAGTATCGGCCTCAACAGGGAATAGATAAACACCTGCTACACGAAGGTTCTGATGATAAGTATTACGAGCAGAGGGTGTCGCAAATGTCTTTGTATGACACATCATCAAACTTGGATATGCTTTCTGACGATAGTAAGATATCGGGAACTCAAACTCACCCAAGTCTATGACATTCACATAGCCTGGGACTGTAACTATTGAATGCTTGCTATCGGTAAGCTCAACAGGTCCCCAGCTTGGATCTGCATCAGGATTTAACCTTAACTGAACTTTCTGCTGCGTATTATCAGCTGTGGTATAGTTCAGGTAGAAGCTGATATAGTAAGGCTTGGGCGCAGGCTGCTCCACACCTTCCACTGCTGTAAACACCTCATCAGGTACAGTGACAACATATATATGATACTTTGTGGAAAGCACATCATCGTTAAGCATGAAATCAAGCTCTGGCTGTTTTGCCTGGTTTTCAACCTCTGCACTTATAATTTGGAAATACTTGTCATTCTTCACATAGCTGCCCAACATACGCTCATAGAGGAACTTGGGGACATACTTGAACAACGTGTCACGCTTCTGAAGCAATTGGTCACGCTGATACTGTGTATAGAAATAAGAACTTTTCTTAGCATTCAGGTAACGACCTACATTACGTGACACTATCACAGGCTCAAATGTATCCCATGGCTGGAAAGGAATAGAGTCAACCACTCTCACGAAGCCGTTTGACATCTTGTATGTCTCCAGAGTATGGTCTTCTACACTTCCTGCACTAACTAAATAATTCTTGTTTGTAGAGTAAAGTGTATCCTTGTCTGTTCCATTACCATTCAGCAACACCTTATTGCGAGGATATCCGTGAGAGAAAGCCAGGTTATGCATCATGCTTGACTTTGTGAGAGAGTCTGTCAAGAACTCTGGTTCACCGATCTTCACATCTGTCTTTCCTTCTGTAGCCTTGAAGTTGTTAGAAGAACCTTGCGTAGTGTTCTTGCCCTGCAGTGACTCCAAATCCATATAGCTTGTAGTCGCAAGATACTTATAGTCCTGACTAATCCTGTCATAAGACTTCTGCCAAGCCTCATCATTTGGGAACAATACAGTATATGAGCTATCCTCATTTTCCAGTCCTGCATTAATCAAACGGTTGACCACCTCATTACGATGAGCATACTCTATATACTCATAGGTCTGCTCACCATGAATAACTGGTCCGAGAATAGAGTTTCTTTCATCAATATACTCTATGTCATACTGCTGAACATAGTCTCTGAACAAGTCACAACCATCTACTCTGTCCAAATACTCGTAGATATTGGTGTAGAAGCCCTCGTTACCTTTTACCATGTGCATCACACCATTGTTTGAAGGCAGGTTCAGCAAAGAGCTGAACTTTGCGTCACCGTATCCTGCAGCAGAAAAAGTATGAGTCTTTGTATTCAATGACATCAATGTAGAGTTCTTCAATGCCTCATTGATAGGATGATTATACTCTACTATATGATTTTTAATGAATTCCTTTACAACCGTAGCTGTATCGAAAACCTCTTTTTCGCCACCTGTTACAGGGTCGGTTACTGTCTTGGTTATCTGCAACACCGAGTCCACGTTGAACGTCTCGTTTATCGGAGCGAACACCGTAAAGAATCTTGGAGCATCCAAATTAGACTCAAAGCCTGTTGCCTTTATTACTTTGGCAAAATCTGACAATTCCGGATTCTCACTGATATTCTGCCACAGTGTCTTATAACTGGAATTGCCGACATCCTCTGGTGCCGTGTTATAGTCTGAGAAATCAGAGCATGACGCTACACCGAGCATCAGTCCCGTCATCGCAACTATACCTGTTTTATTCATATATTTCATAAGAGAATCTTTTCTTAATTAGTTATTAACCATTTATTATGAACCTGTATCAATACCAGTCTTCCATCATTGTCTGACTATTCACGATACCTGTAGGTACGAGCTCTACAAAGTCAAATGACCAACCGAGGTTTGCCGCATTTGTGATAAGGTTCTTGATGCGCAACCAATAGTCTTTGCCCTGCTCAAACTTCTGAGTACAAATAACTCGACGCAGCATCATAGTACCATAGCCTGACTCTGTACGACAGCTTGTACCACCTGTCATCTGCTTACATGCAGCATAAGGATCATCTGGAGTAACAGTCAACTTGTTGGTTATAGTATTATATGTACCACGTGAGAATGAAGCTGGAGCACGCATATATCCACGGACATGCATTACCTGGTCACTCTCAATACCATATTCCCCATTCTCTGGATCTACATCGATATATCCGAATGAAGCATTCTCGTATGGATTCAACTGTGCATCAAATGGTGTACCCTGAGCTACCATCTCTGCCTGGTTACTTGACTCACCAAGGTAGAACTGCATCATACCACCTCTTATCATAGGAGGATAGATGATACGCAACTCATACTCACCTGTTGGTACATGTGGCAACTTAAACGCTATGTCATAAGTATCCCATCCCTGGAACTGGTCACTGTTATGTGCACGCCACTCACCAAGTACGTTAAAGCGAAGTACTGTGTTAGGGTTATAGCATACGACATTGTCGAAGTACTCTGTATCAAAAGCGACACGGTTACCATCACCACCACCATTCATATTAGATATCTGTCTGCCTGTGGCATTACGGATACCATTGTTTATCAACTCATAAAGGAACGTTGATGAATCCAGACGAATACGCTCATAGAAAGAGTTCTTGGCCTGCTGGTCATACTTCAGGATACCGTTAATCTTATGGATATAACCATTCAGTGTCTCCTTGTT
>CAMNCV010000050.1 GCA_946534585.1 uncultured Prevotellaceae bacterium | reverse complement strand
CTTTTTATATTGGGCGTATGCCTGCTTGTATTCAGTAAGCAGAGTGCTATTGTCTGCTATTATGTCAAGAACACCTTGTTGGAAATCTTCTTTTTGTAAGAGAAGGTTCTTGTGTTGAGAATGTACGTCAAGTAACATCTCACCCAATTCTTTCATTTGGTTAAGTGTTACTGGGGTGTCGTTGATAAAGCCCCTGCTCTTGCCTGACGCAGTTATTTCCCTGCGTATGATGCAGTCATCGTCATCACATTCCAGGTCGTTTTCGGTCAGCCATTCTTTTATGTTCTGCCCGTTAGTATCAAATGTGGCTTCGATTGTGCATTTTTGAGAGTCAGCTTTTATGCTTTTGGTATCGGTCCTTTGTCCGAGTAAAAGGCCGATTGCTCCTAATATGATGCTTTTGCCGGCTCCTGTTTCTCCTGTTATGACAGAGAAGCCAGAGAAGAAGTCGATGTCAAGCACATCAATCAGAGCGAAATTCTTAATGTATAAATGTTTCAGCATAATTCTTTTTCTTGTTTGACAGGCGGGAAATTATTATTCCTTAATCTTTGTCCAGGCATTGTTTTGTGAGGGGTTGATGCCAAAGAGTACATTATACACATTCTCTTTTTCCTTTGCGGTCCCCTTGCCTTTGTATATGTTAGCTATCTCATCCTTTTTGTAGTCAGTCCATATCTGTGGTAATAAACTGCTTGGACGGTTCTCATGCGCTTTCTTCAGGTTCTCCGTAATGGCAGTGGTGATTTCTGTTCGTCCACGTTCTACATTGTTTGCCATCTCGTCAAGTCCCTTGCGGTAATAGTCATATTGCAGTGTCCTGAGAGGTTCTAACGCTCCGTCAAGGTAATCGTTGATGATGGCGAAACGGTTTTTGCTGCTGTCAAAGGCCTTCCATCCGGGGTAGTCCAGGTTTTGCGCATTGTTGGTGAGGTTCATGCATCTCTGTAGTATGTCTTCTCCTCCTTTGGGTGAGAAGCTGTCCAGGTCTATGCCTATAATAAGATACGCATAGTAAGCGAAGAGAGCCATCAATTGGTTGTCTATCATCTCCTCGTTATACTCCAACTTGTCAAACTGGTTGAAAGTAAATGTAAAGTCGTTATCCTGGTATTGGAACAGGGTGCTGTTGTATGCAGAGTTATAGATGGGCCTGTTTGCTTGAATAGTGCAAGTGCAGCCCCATGTCCCTTCGTTTTTCTTGTATTCCTTTACAGTAATGTTAAAACTGCATGTTATGCGCTCATTCTCCTTGAAGTTAAGGGACGTCCACTGTTGCTGGTTGACAAATTCTTCCAGCTTATCCTTCAACTCTTCAAAGACAGATACATCTGTACCTTGTATCTGGGAGTGGTTGATATTAATCTTCGCGTTTAATTCTTGTGCAGGCGCATATACTACTATTGCCCATGACATGATAGCCATGAGCAATAGTCTCTTTGTTATGTCTGTTTTTTTGTTCATGAGAATAGGTGGGTGTTTCCCTGTGCTTCTCTTAATCTGATTCTCGTGAGCACTTGTTTTGTGTCTAATGTAAAGTCGCTTGACAACATCCAACTGAAGTAACCTGGGTCTCTCTTAAGGACGTCTGCTACTGCCCACCCTTTATATTTGCCGAAATTGAATTCCTCACGCATACGTTCTTTGCCGTCGGCGTCAAGTAATGGCTTACCATCAGCTCCCTTTACAGGTGCCCATATAATTCTACCGGCAAAGTCCACATTCTTGCGTTGGTTGCTTATCTCGTTGAGTTCATCCATGTCGTTTTTCAGGATGCGCTCGGCTTCCTCCTGTCTCTCAGCGCTGTACATATCTAACTGACCTTGCAGTACGCGGTATGTGGCCTCTGTGTCATTGTCAGCCAGGTGTGCCTGGAAATCATCCTCCATCTTGCGGCCGCAATAGAACTTGTATGCTGCCGCCAGGTTATGACGTTCCATGTGTCGGAATATGGCGCATGCGTCAATCTTCCTGCATTCAGAGAAGTCAAAAGACATTCCAGCACGTAAAAACTCCTCTGCTAACAACGGGATGTCAAAGTTGTTGGAGTTATAACCGGCGAAGTCACATCCTTTGAAGTCCTCTGCCAGTGTGTCAGCTAAAGCCTTGAAGGTAGGGGCGTCCTTTACCATGTCGTCGGTAATGTGGGTTAGCTCCACCACCTCTTGCGGTATGGCCCTGCCTGGATTAATGAAATAGTTTTTCCTTTCCTCTTTGCCGTCAGGATATACCTTAATATAGCTAAGCTGAATTATCTTGTCTTTGGCAATGTCCAGTCCGGTACTTTCCAGGTCAAAGACTATGAGAGGTTTTGTCAGGTTCAGTCTCATGTTGTTTATTCGTTAAGTAACATAGGCATGATAAGCATAAGTACGTCTTCGCCTTCAGGTTGCTCTGTAGGATGAATGACTCCGGCTCTGCTTGGGTCACCTAACTCTATTATGATGTCATCGCTTGAGATGTTGTTCATTATCTCATACATGGCAGCACCCTTGAAGCCAATGCTCATAGGCACTCCGTTATACTCACATATAATATCCTCGTGTGCAGAAGTAGCGAAGTTGATGTCTTCCGCATTGAGCTCAATGTTGTTAAGTGAGAGACGGAATTTCACCAGGCCCGTAGCTTCGTTAGCGAATGGCAGTACACGGCGCAATGCGCTCATGAAACTCTTTCTGTCAACGGTTACGATGTTAGGGTTGTCAGTAGGTATGACATTATTATATTTTGGGTAGCGTCCCTCTATCAGTGTGCATGACAAGTATCCGTTAGGAGTGGAGAACTCAGCCTGCTTGTCATTAAATCTCATCGTGATAGGATTCTCATCAGTTGCGTCTAACATGTTACGCAAGAGTGAGGCTGGCTTCTTTGGCAGCAGGAATGCGGCTGGCAATTCAGTCTTGCAGCTGTACAGTATGTTTCTTACTAATTTATAGCCGTCACTTGCCACAATGTTCAGACTGTCTTCCTTCAAGTCAAAATAGATGCCTGTCATTACCAAGTGCAGCTCTTCTGATGACGTTGCGAAAAGAGTACGCTGTATGTTCTGCGCCAGTGCTCCTGCAGAGATTGAAGCCTCTGTGTAAGGACTGCTGAGAGGCTGAATCTTTGGGAAGTCGTCTGCGCTCTGGCCGACGAAACGGTAAGAGCCGTTCTGGTAGGTCATCATTATACTGTTGTCATCCACATTGACCTCAAAAGTGATAGGCTG
>CAMNCV010000049.1 GCA_946534585.1 uncultured Prevotellaceae bacterium | reverse complement strand
TATGCGAAAGCTTCATAGTCGCTGCTGTGATATGCAAATATCACCTTTAGACCTTTAAGCGAAGCGACCTTGTACCTTATGACCTCAACGTTGAGTCAGTAGTAGTAATCCCTTCCCCTCCCTCGGGAGGGGATTAAGGGGAGGGGTCGTGGTTGGGTCGTGGAGGGGTCACAGTCCTTCCTTAATCCAGTCGAAGCCCTCGTCCTCAATCTTCTGTGCAAGGTCAGGACCGCCGGTCTTTACTATTCGGCCGTCAATGAGTACATGCACTATGTCGGGCTTGATGTAGTCAAGCAGACGCTGGTAGTGGGTTATCACTATGGCCGATGTCTTCTCGGTGCGCAGCTTGTTGAAGCCTGTGGCAACGATGCGCAGGGCGTCAACATCAAGACCGGAGTCGGTCTCGTCGAGTATGCAGAAGGTAGGTTCCAGCATTGCCATCTGGAAAATCTCGTTGCGTTTCTTCTCGCCGCCGGAGAAACCCTCGTTTACAGAGCGTGACATCAGCTTTTGGTCTATCTCTACCAGCTGGCGCTTCTCCTTCATCAGCTTGATGAAGTCGGTGGTCTTCATAGGCTCCAGTCCCTGTGCCTTGCGACGGGCATTGACGGCAGCCTTCATAAAGTTAGTCATTGACACTCCCGGTATCTCCACCGGCATCTGGAATGACATGAATATGCCGGCGTTGGCACGCTCGTCAGCACTCATAGAGAGCAGGTCCTGTCCGTTAAAAAGTATCTCGCCTTCGGTCACCTCGTAGGCGGGATTGCCCACTATCACGTTAGACAGTGTTGACTTACCGGCACCATTGGTACCCATGAGGGCATGTATCTCGCCATCGTTGATGGTGAGGTTCACACCCTTCAGTATCTCCTTATCGCCAGCCTTGGCATGTAAATTTTTTATTTCAAGCATAGTAATGTTTTTTACAGAACATCTATAGTTCTTTTTCCACTGCAAAGTTACTCATTTTTTTTCAATAAACAGACGTAAGACACACATTTTAGTCGTTTTACTTTGTTAAATAAGGAAAAAACATTAACTTTGCCACCTGAAAGTAATCAAGTAATGATAAGATTGCTTGCCAAGAATGAAAGTATAAAATATTGTCTAAAACCTAAATTAAAGAATACAATATGATGAAAAAAACAGTAAACTTTGCTCTTCGATTTTGGTTACTGAGTATAGTTGGTGCATTGTGTGTTGCTTCGTGCATAAAGGATGAGGCAGCAAACAAGGAGTGTGACATTGTCAGTGCGAGAGTCGATGGTGAGCAGTATGAACAGTATTTTGCGGATAGGAGCCGAATGAGCGTGCAGGATATCAGTTCGACCCAGAGTGAGATAAAGTTTGAGGTTATCTCAGTAGATAATCTGCCCGACGAGCTGCCTGTATTGCTGGAAATCACTCCTGGTGCTACGATAAAGCCGGCAAGTGGTTCGATGCAGAATTTCAAGAATGGACCTGTGACCTACACTGTAACATCAGAGGATGGTAAGTGGAGTAGAAACTACCAAGTGTCGTTCTCACAGCCAGAGAGAAACACAGGGTTGTTTCTTCTGAATTTCGACAATGTGGAATTGTCAGAAAAGACCAATAGCAACAGTTATTATCATAAGTTCTACGAGGTAACGCCAGACGGCGAGCGTATCGATGTATGGGCATCAGGCAATGAAGGAGCAGCCTTGACAATGAGCAATAGTCAGCCGGAAGACTTCCCGACGAGTGCCACCAACCAGGGATACAAGGGTAAGGCTTTGTGTCTGAAGACAATCTCTGCAGGAGCACTCGGCTCTATGATGAAAAGACCCATAGCGGCCGGCAGTCTTTTCATGGGTAAATTCTTTATTGATCAGGTTCTGTATAACACGCTCAGAGCCACTCGCTTTGGCATCTCGATAGACCGTGAGCCGACTGCCATCAAGGGTTACTACAAGTATAAGCCGGGTGAGAAGTTTACCGACAAGAACCTGAATGAAGTGGTGGGACGTATTGATGAGGCAAGCATCTATGCCGTAATATACCAGAACAAGGATAGTGAGGGCAACGACTACTACCTCTATGGTGACGACTTGCTTGACCTTGACAACCTTCTGACCAGTAATGCTCAGGTAGTAAGGATAGCAAGGCTGAGTAGTGTGCCTGCCACAGATGAATGGACGAAGTTTGAGATGACATTTGAGGGTGAGGAGTTAGACAGGCAGAAGTTAAAAGATAAGAAATACAACCTTGCGTTGGTGTTCTCGTCAAGTAAGGACGGAGCGCAGTTTGAGGGAGCCATAGGGAGTACCCTGTATATCGATGAGGTGGAGATAATGTTTGGGAATACTAAATAGGAAAGGAGGAAGAAGTATGAAAAAGAAGATAATACCGTTCATAGGAGTAGTCGCAGCGATGATGCTACCTTTAGAGATACAGGCTGATACGTATGAAATGAAATGGCACGCGAATGTTCGTTTAGGTTACAACATAGGCGCAACGGCACCGATAGGCTTGCCGGAGGAGATACGCAGCATTGACAGTTACAGGCTGACACCTTCGGTACTCGTCGGTATTGACGTGCAAAAGGATTTAAACAACAGGTGGGGTGTGCTTGGCGGCCTTCGTTTTGAGGGTAAGATGATGAATGCTGATGTGACTACCAAGGCTTATCATATGGAAGTACGCAAGGGAGACCAGAATCTTGACGGACTGTTTACGGGCAAGGTGCATCAGAAGGTGTCACAGTGGATGTTCACCATACCCATTCAGGCTACATACACACTAAACAGGAAACTGCAGTTCAGGGCGGGACCTTATGTCTCGTTCGTGGTTTCAAACGATTTTCATGGCATAGCGTCAGACGGATACTTGCGCCTGGGTGATCCCGTGGGTGCCAAAATCTATATGGGCGACAAGGAAGGAGAGTGGGCTACCTACGACTTCAGTGACGACCTGCGATGGTTTCAGACAGGCATATCAGCAGGTGCAGACTACCGTTTCTGCAATAGCATAGGACTTTCCGTTGACCTCAACTGGGGACTTAACGGTATCTTCAATCGAGGTTTTAAGACTGTAGAGCAAACCCTCTTTCCTATCTATGGTACGATAGGGATATTCTGGCATTTATGGTAGTTTCCGGATAGGATTTCGTAATGTATGCAAAGACAAAAGAAAGATATAAGTCAAATAAAATCTCATTCAAAACTAAGGATGAATGAGATTTTTTTCGTAACTTTGCATTCGATTATAAAACAAGATTATAAAAAACTATGCTTACAATCACATCTTATGAGGATTTCGCCCAGTATGAGGGCAAGGAACTGGGTACTTCTGACTACGTACAGCTGACGCAGGAGCGAATAAACATGTTTGCTGACGCTACGCTCGACCACCAGTGGATTCACGTTGATACGGAACGCGCAAAGACCGAGAGCCAGTTTGGCACTACCATAGCCCACGGCTATCTTACACTCTCCGTACTGCCCTATCTGTGGAATCAGATTGTTGACGTGCAGAACGTAAAGATGCTCGTAAACTATGGCATCGACAAGATGAAGTTCGGTCAGCCGGTATTGAGCGGACAGAGCCTTTCCCTGACCACTAAGCTCGACAAGATTCAGAACCTGCGCGGAGCAGTGAAGACAGAGGTGAAGTTTACCATGAACGTAAAAGAGACTGGCAAGAAAGCCATCGAGGGCACTGCCATCTTTATTTATTATTTTAATAACTAATCTCAGACTTTCGCAAGCTTCAGTTTCGCCTAAGTTTTTAAGGTTTTGAGGTCGCTTCGCTTAGAGGTTTTAAGGTGATATTAGGCAACTATTCATCACAATAAAACACATTTTACCTCATCGCTCGTCACTTAGTGACGCTTGCCCAAGCAAGAATCTGCCGCCTTATTACCTTACGGCCTGACTATAACTACTTGATTATAAACGAAAAGCAATCAGCACCATATTACCAGGTAATATGGTGCTGATTGCTTTGTAATATGTATCGGATAGCAGCTATAACAGGGGCATATTACTGCACTGCCACTTTCCTGCCGCCTATTATGTATAGTCCTTTTTTTAGTGTGGCGCGTGCCTTTTCAGGTGAGGTGCGCATGAGCAACCTGCCGTCAGCGGAATAAACCATAGCCTCCTTGTCTGTTGCAGAAAAGTTGTCGCTAACGGTTATTATAGCGTCCAGTTCGCTGCGCTGCTTGAGAATTTTTCCCGACAGAGTGAGAGTGCCGAGCGACATTGACTTTGAGGTGCTCAGCGACGTCAGCCTCACCACGGCCTTTGTGGTGGCTGCTGAGGCTACGGCACCCGTCAGCTGTTCAGAAACGTAGGAATAGTTGTTATTGCCCTTGTCAGAATTTACCTCGTTGCGCGAGGGCGACTCATTAAACAGTGTCTCGCTAAATCCATCGCCTGTTACCAAGAGGCAGGCATTTCCTCCATCGGTACCCACTTTGTTTACTAAGAGTGTGACGGTGGTGGGGAGGAAAAAATACCCTTCCTCCGCTGGTTCTACGCTATACACCACATCGTTTATGCCCGAGTCTGCCGAACTTGTAGCGTTGCATCCTAAGCGCAGCAGATACTGCGTTCCGGCGAGTGTTCCTGAAGAAAAGGCGTCGCAGCGATTGGTGAGGGTGAGGTTGCTGCCCACAGTGGCATCCATAGCATTGACATAGCCTGCAAGCCCCTCAGATACCGTAGGGTTTTTGCCAAAGGTATCAGCCTTGGTGTCGGCAGGTACGCTCCATGATATCGTACCCTCTGCCAGTTCCACGTAGTCATCGTTGGAACCGTATTCGCGTATCATCTCCTTAGCGCCGAGCACCTCGCCGCCGAGGTTCTGCCCTTCGGTGATGTCAGCCACGAGCGAGTTGAGGTAGTGCTCCAGGTTAGTGTAACCGTCGTCTGTCGTTACGGCACCGTCAGCAGGATCCGAGGCATTCAGTCCGTTGGCACTCTCCCATTCATCGGGCATACCGTCGCCGTCGGTGTCGGTAATGGTGCCGCGCGTCTGCAGCGTAGGCCATGCTGTCCAGTCGGCAGCTGCATTAGAAGGCTTCAGGTCGTCCTGCGAGTTTATCATGCCCTGCTTCAGTCCGCTACCAGTGTGCAGGGCGGTGCCGTTGCGCGCCTCGGTAACGAGTTCCTTGTCGTAGCTGTCGCGGTAGAGCGAGCATCCCACGTAGCTGAGCACCCTCTGATAAGCGTCCTGCGCCGTGTGGGTAGTGGTATAGATGAAGTCGAGCGGCTGGGTCAGTCTTATAGTGTCCTTTGTAGTGTTGGTATATGTGCCGTCGTTGCCATTGGCATCTATCTGTGCATATATGCCGTAGGTCCAGTTGTCGTTGGTCATATTGGCAAACGAGGGGTTTGCGTTACCCTCAACGAAGAGGTGTCCCCACCTGTGCCACATAGGATACCAACCGTTCCATGAACCGTCGCTATTCTGGCAATATTCCGTGGTGCGTATGCCTATGGCAGCAATCCTGTATTTCACTGCGGCAGAAGAACTGTTGGTGGCAGGTCCTGGCTTGTAGTAGTTGTTTACTATGTTTACGTCCATTCCCTCGCCGCCGTAGCATCCGTTTCCCGACCAGTTGTAGATGACGTTGTTGCGCATATCCATGTGTTCATGCTCCTGTGTGGTCTGTCGGGGTCCCAGTCGTGGTGTGCGACTGGTGTGGTGTATCATCAGGTTATGGTGGAAGGAGGCATGGTTGCCGCCCCAGTTGCCACCATATCCGTGGGCACCCTTAGCATGACCGGCGTTGACGAGCGAGTGTGACGATATGCACCATTGCACGGTGGAGTTTCTGTTGCCCAGTACGGAGAGACATTCATCTATCGACCAGCTCACCGAGCAGTGGTCAATGATTATGTTCTCATGGTCCATAGCACCGAAGCCGTCGCCCTCATGGTAAGCCACCTGGCGATTGCCCAGTCGAAAGCGCATATAGCGAATAATCACGTTGTTGGCCTGAACGGTGAAGGGGTAGTCTGCCACGCAGATGCCATCGCCGGGGGCAGACTGTCCCGCTATGGTGACGTTGGGGTTTGACACGTTGAGTGCAGACTTCAGGAATATCGTTCCCGACACCTTGAAAAGTATGGTTCTCGCCCCCTTCTGGTTTATAGCCCAGCGCAGGGTGCCGGCACTGCCGTCGTCGGCAAGAGAGGTGACGTAATACACCTTGCCCCCTCTGCCGCCCGAAGTATAGCGTCCGTAGCCCTCGGCACCGGGGAAGGCAGGTTGTTTCTCAACGTCGGCAAGCACGTGAGAAGAGGAAAGCAGTGACAGGAGAGCCACCAAAAGAAATTTTCTAAAATGATTCATTATATGATAGTTTGTATTTAGAGGGAGTTAAAGGACAATACATTTTGTGAGTTATGAATTATGAATTATGAGTTATGAATTATGAGTTGCAGCAGCGAAACTGCTACCCACCGTACAAATTATGAATTATGCATTATTGAGGGCAAAGTTAATAATTTTGCATCATATAATAATGCAAGAGTGCAGAGCTGTTCGTATTTTGCTCCAAACTTTCTACCTAAATGACATAATTTTAGCATACCTCCGCAGTGAAGGTATGCTAAAACTATGAGTTGTTGCAGCAGCGAAACTGCTGCCCACCGTACAAATTATGAATTATGCATTATGAATTATGAACTGTTATAAAGCCTGTTTCCATAGCAGAAAGTGTTATGGAGAAGGAACCGTTGGAAGAAGGCTTTATATTGTGGCGCTTGCCTGTCATGTTGCTCCACAGTGTCAGTTTCTTGGGGTTGCCTTTTATGCGGAAGGTCACTTTCGTTGGGCGGTTCTCTTTGTTTGCGAGGTAAAAGAAGTCCGAGTCTTCCATTTTTCTGTGTGTATGGACAATGCTGTTGCCCCCTTGCTCTATTATCAGTGGGCGGTCAATAGACTCTCCCGACGTAAGCACCCTGACACCCTTGCTACGTATGGAGTCAATCAATTGTTGCGTTTCTTGCGTGGTATGTGCTTCCTTACCTATAAGCAGAGCACCATATTCTATCCCCTCGGGAGTAATGAGCCGATTGTTCTCTACGTGTAGTCTGGCGAGAGCGTCAGCTGTGCATACGTCCCAGTCAAGGTCGCTCAGTCCAGGTGGCAGTCGGTGGGTGAGTGTCTTTACCGGCACGTCGTCGCCGATGAATACGAGAGCATCAGGAGCCGCCTTGCCTTGGCGGAGCATCACCATAGAGCGTGCCGCCTGCAGCCATACGGGTTTCATGTCGTGCCACTGTGGGTTAGAGCGGTTGATGGCATATTCGCGTCCTGCAATGTATGGTTCTGTGGTAGTAGCGAATGGTATATGCGGTGTTGCACACACGACAAACTCCTGTGCCCCCATGGAGAAAGCGATGCTTGCCACGCGGTGCAGGTCGGCTGGAGAGTTATTATATTCACAATCCGTCATTGCCTCGGCCGAGGCAATAGGTTTGCCGTAGAGGTGAGCAGCACTGGAGCAGTCCTTCACGTCGTAGGCACCCTCCTGCTGGTAAGTCCAGGACTCCCCCTGCGGTTTCTCCACTGCCTGCTTCACGCTGATGGCGTCGCCCGTTATGCATAGAGCATTGCCTATGGCCTGGGCAGTGAAGGACAGTCCCCGCTCTGTGCATAAGCGCTGGAAGGTGGCGAAATAGTTATCGCGTATGCAGTCGGAGATAGTCTGGCGATAGTCATATAAGGCCTGTTCGGTCTTCTCCACCGACTCCACCACATAGCCAGCCAGTGTGGGCAGCCACGGGGAGAAGTCATACCCACGCCTTCTGCTGAACTCGTTCATCATCTGTGGAGTCCAGTTCTGTGCGCCACCCTCGTGAGAGTCCATCGTTATTCCTGCAATCAAGCGTTGAGAGGAAGAGTTCAGCGAGTCGAGAATAGGTTGCACGTAGCTGTTCCAGTGAAGCACAGCAGCATCACTTGACAGCTTGTCACATTCATAGCCTAAGAGTTCCGGTCTGCCATGCTTAGACCTTGCCCCCGTGGTAACTGCTGCAAGGCGCAGTATTATCCATTTGCCGGGAGGCAGGGTACAGTGCAGCGTGTCACCCGTGATGCTATCGGTGAGGTTTATCACCTTATGAGGGTCAATTACCTCATGTGCAGAATAAGCAGGAGTGTTGTTACCCTCGGCAAAGTCGCTGTGCAGTGCAGAAAGTTCCTCCCATCGGTTCATCTTCGCCTCGCTACCTACGTGCCACCAGTTCAGTGCGCCTGTGGTCTGTCCCTCATAAGAGAAAGAACCATCATCATACATCACCCTCCATGCCCTTGCCCTCATAGCGGGAAAAGCCGTGGTGCGCACGAAGTATCCCCCCTGACTGCGATACATCGGCATGAGGCGTACCACGTTGCGCCATGTTGTGGAGTCGTTGCTTGCCTGTAGTGTACCTATGCAAGGAAGGGGAGAAAAGCCATAGCCAGAAAACTCCTTCGAGGAACTTATCGGTCCTTGCATGGCACCGTTTCTGCCTTTGCCCGCAGCCCTGTAGCGTGCGGTGAAATATCGGAAGAGAGAGTCTTCGTGTGCAGGAAAGGCTAATATGGCAATGTTGCCTAAAAAGTCCTTACCCTCGGTTATGTCAGGCAAGGTAATGGAGAACCTTTCGCCGCCCTTGGCGTACAATTCAGCGTATGCCACCCGTTGCATGGCGTGGGCAGGGTCTATCCATCGTCCGCCAGCGCAATAGCCGTTGGAAATGTTTATCTCAAAACTCAGTCCGGTGCGCTTTGCCTCTTCGGCAGCATAGCGCAGGTGGTGCCACCATGAAGAGGAAAAAGCCTTCTCCGCACCATTTGCAATAGGGTCTTTAGCATGGTTTTGGTCATAATACACCACACCGCCAAAGCCAGCATCGTGCAGAGCCTCTATGTCGGCATGTATTCCTTCGTCGGTAGTCCTTTCATAGCCGAAAAACCACCAAGTCTTCATGCGATACTCCGCCGTAGGGTTGCGCCACAGGCGATATAGGCTTTTATCCATGCGCTGCGCATGGATTTTACTCGGCAGTGTAGCAGTCTGTACGAAAAGCACCGCCGCGGTTAGTATGTGTAGAAACTTTAATATTTCAGTCATTCATATACAAAGTTAATATAAATTTCTTGTATATCAGTGATTTCTTTAGAAAACTTACGCAAAAAAACAGCCCTGACAGAAGTGGGAGTCAAGTCTCCGCATCTGTCAGGGCTGCTTTCATTGTTGGAAAATAATCTCCTTCTATTTTATCACAAACTTCTTTCCGTTCCTGATATACAGGCCGCGCGCAGGTTTGCCGGTGCGCTGTCCGCTGAGGTTGTAGTACAGGCCGTCGGCCTTCTCTGCTGTCTGCCTTACAGTACTTACGCCTGTGGCATTGTAGCTCTCGCCTACGTAAGCCTCGTCGTCGTTGATGTAGTAGTTGATGTTGTTCTCTGTGTAGTCTTGCGCGTTTGCCGCGTTGCAGGCAAGCACCGTGAGCATGGCCGCGGCCGCAGCCCTGACTCCTGATTTCTTCTGGTAGAAATTCCGCATAATACCTAATTTAATATGGTTAAACTTATAAGTTGTTTGGTTATTAGTTTGCAGAATTACGTATTTTATGTTAAATTTTTACCCCTCCTCTCGTTAAATTGTGTCAAACACCACCAAATAGATATGATGGCTATTTCGCCATTATTTTTCAAAACAATCAAATGCTTCACCTCGGAAATGCAGAGGAGTTTTTATTGTTTGACGCATCTCAATTGATTAATTGAACGATGGTGGCAGACTGCTTTTCTTGCAGTATGTCGCTTTTTTTATACCTTTGTGGTAATAATCGAGATAGTAAAAGCAGAGTAGTTTCCTCAGAACCTCAAAACCTGAGAACCTCAAAACCTCAGATATTAACCCTATAAAAAACTAAATCATTATGAAGAAGAACCTATTCAAGATTTCAGCCCTTGCGGCAATGTTCGCCCTTATGGGCATGTCATTAACAAGTTGCGGTGGCGGCAGTAGCAGTGACAGTGATGTCAGCGATATTCCCACCGACGGCATACTCGGCGACCTGCCTATGCTGACAGCCAAGTATTGC
>CAMNCV010000048.1 GCA_946534585.1 uncultured Prevotellaceae bacterium | reverse complement strand
CGTAATTATATCTTTTATCCGTGGAATAGATATATTTCCCTACAAAATTACTAAAAAAATATAAGAAAACAAGAAATATTTAAAAATATAGCGCAAAATACTGAATAGTTGTATTATTGCACCAATTTTTCTTGTTATTGTCTTTGACAATCGCTTGATGTCGGAAAACATAGATAGTCCATAGTCACCACGCACTGGTGTTATGACTACGGACTATTCTACATTCTACTTTTCTGCATCCTGCATCCATCATTGAATATTATGCATTCTGCATTAAAAATTATGAATTATGCATTATGAATTATGCATTCTGCATTCTGCATTATGAATTGACTTACAGGTTTCCGCGCTCCTTGTCGAGGTAGTACTTGTAAGTACCTACGGTGAGTTCGTCGCAGGCAGCCTCGTCGCATATCACGATAGCGTGTGGATGCATCTGCAGGATTGAGGCAGTCCACTTGTGGCTTACCTCGCCATCAACGATGTGCTGCAGGGCGCGAGCCTTGTGGTGGCCGTTGCAGACGATGAGCACCTCCCTGGCAGCCATCACCGTGCCGATGCCAACGGTCAGCGCCTGCTTGGGCACCAGAGAGAGGTCGCCGTCGAAGAAACGGCTGTTGGCTATGATGGTGTCTGTCGTAAGTGTCTTGATACGCGTCTTAGAAGAGAGCGAACTGCCTGGCTCGTTGAAGGCCAGGTGACCGTCAGGACCCACGCCACCCATGAAGAGGTCTATGCCGCCGGCATCCTCTATGGCCTTCTCGTAGGCCTCGCACTCAGCTATGAGGTCTGGCGCGTTGCCGTTGAGGATGTGTACGTTCTCCTTCTTGATGTTGATGTGGTTGAAGAAGTTGTTCCACATGAAAGAATGGTAAGACTCAGGGTGAGCCTCAGGCAGGTTGACGTACTCGTCCATGTTGAATGTCACGACGTTCTCAAACGATACCTCACCGGCCTTGTTCATGCGGATGAGCTCCTTATATAGTCCTAATGGCGAAGAGCCCGTTGGACAACCGAGTTTGAAGGGTTTTTCTTTTGTTGGGTTAGCAGCGTTGATTTTATCTGCTACGTACTTTGCTGCCCACTTTGACAGATGATCATAATCTGGTTCTATGATTACTCGCATAGATAAATTTATTTAAGTTTAGAGTTTAGAGTTTAGAGTGAAGAATACCCTGCGGAATGAAGAGAGAGTAGAGAGTGAAGAGTGAAGAATACCCTGCGGAATGAAGAGAGAGTAGTGAAGAGTAGAGAGTTTAGAGTGAAGAATACCCTGCGGATAACATATAGTCAAACGGTAACTTAAATTCTTCACTCTTCACTCTTCACTCTTCACTTTTCACTTTTCACTCTTCACTTTAAAATATTATTTTACCAATGATGCTGTGTCATTTGCAATCATCTTCTCCTCGTCGGTTGGGATGACAACGACCTTCACTTTTGAGTCAGGAGCAGAGATAACAGCCTCTACACCATGAATCTGTGCATTCTTCTCTGTGTCGAGCTTAATGCCCATCCACTCCATGTCCTTGCAGACCATCTCGCGGATGTCAGACTGGTTCTCACATACACCGGCGGTGAACACGAGCACGTCGCAGCCACCCAGTGCGGCAGCGTAAGAGCCGATGTACTTCTTGATGCGGTAGGTGTACATATCAATAGCCAGCTGACACTTCTTGTCGCCGTCCACCTTGCCCTGGAACACCTCACGCATATCGCTTGACTTGCAAGAGATACCAGCGAGACCAGACTGCTTGTTGAGCAGGTTAGAGATGCCGTCGGCGTCAAGTCCTTCCTTCTTCATGATGAATGACACTGCACCACCGTCGATGTCGCCGGAGCGTGTACCCATCATAACACCCTCAAGTGGAGTAAGACCCATTGAGGTGTCCTGACACTTACCGTCCTTTACGGCAGCCAGCGAACCGCCGTTGCCGATGTGTGCGGTGATGACCTTCGTGCCCTCAGCCTTCATGCCGAGGAACTCCAGTGCGCGGGCAGAAACATAGCGGTGACTGGTGCCGTGGAAGCCATAGCGACGCACGCCATACTTCTCATACAGAGCATAAGGCACTGCATACATATAAGCCTTAGCAGGCATTGTCTGGTGGAAGGCGGTGTCGAATACAGCCACCTGTGGCAGGTTAGGCAGCAGAGCCGTAACGGCAGCGATGCCCTTGAGGTTTGCAGGGTTGTGCAGCGGAGCGAGGTCGTTGCAAGCCTCAATCTGCTTCAGCACCTCGTCAGTGATGACAACAGACTCAGCGAACTTCTCACCTCCGTGTACCACGCGGTGACCTACAGCATCGAGTTCCTCAAGAGACTTCAATGCACCGTACTCTGCGTTTGTGAGTACGTCGAAGATGAGCTGTACGCCCACGGTGTGCTCAGGGATGTCCTGCTCGATGGTCTTCTTGCCGTCAGCCACGTTAAACTTGATGAATGCACCAGGCAGACCGATTTTCTCGATGCCGCCCTTGGCGAGGATGTCGCCGGTCTCAGTATTGAACAACTGATATTTAATGGAACTGCTACCGCAGTTTAAAACTAAAATTTTCATTTTTTATTTATTTTTTAGTGAATAATGAATAGTGAATAGTGAATAATGAATAATACAAATTACCTCGCCTTGTCAGCAAGGTCGTTCTTTTTTGCAGTATTCAGTGATGCCGTCAGAATAGCCAGAATTTCTCCGCAGTCATTATTCATGCTTTTAAACTCTTTTTCTAAAAGACAGCCACTTGCAAAAAGCAGTCTCAACCAGTTTTTCGTCTCATTGGCTTCCTTGAGTGCTATATGAAGTTTCGTAATGAAATCAGCCCGACTCTGTGCATATTGTGATTCACTCACATTAGCCATTATAGAAGTTCCGGAACGAAGAATCTGGTTATAAATAGGATTATACAGTTTACCTCTCTTCCTTTGCAGATAAGCCACCATTTTGGTTATCCTTGCAGCGAAATCGCAGCATTTCGTTTGAATTGTTGACTCAGCGTTATACATCAGAAAAACGTAATCTGTATTATTCACTATTCATTATTCACTATTCACTTAAATCATAAAGCACATCGAGTGCTTTATGATTTAGCGTCCATTGCCTGACAAGCAGTGATAGCGACGAGGTTTACGATGTCTTCTACTGAGCAGCCACGTGAAAGGTCGTTGACCGGACGTGCGATACCCTGAAGGATAGGACCGAGAGCCGTTGCACCGGCAAGACGCTGCACGAGCTTGTAACCGATGTTGCCCACCTCGAGGTTAGGGAATACGAGTACGTTAGCCTTACCTGCTATCTCAGAACCCGGAGCCTTCTTCTGTCCTACGGCAGGAACGAGGGCTGCGTCAGCCTGCAGCTCACCGTCAATCTTGAGGTTAGGATCAAGTTCCTTGGCAATCTTTGTAGCCTCCACAACCTTGTCAACAACCTCGTGAGAAGCAGAACCCTTCGTAGAGAAAGAGCACATAGCCACGCGTGGGTCAGCGAAACCTGCTACCGAGCGAGCTGTCTGTGCAGCGCATACTGCAATCTGACCGAGCTGGTTAGCATCAGGCATTGGAGTAACGGCAACGTCAGCGAAGACGAGAACGCCGTTCTCACCATACTCCGGCTTGTCGGTAATCATCAGCATAGCGCCTGATACGCAAGAGATGCCAGGTGCGGTCTTGATAATCTGCAGTGCAGGGCGCAGGGTGTCGCCCGTTGTAGAGAGAGCACCGGAAATCTGACCGTCGGCACCCTCAGTCTTGATGATGAGGCAACCGAGGTAGAGAGGGTTCTTAACCAGTTCGCGAGCCTTCTCGATGGTCATGCCCTTCTTCTCGCGAAGCTTCTGCAGGAGCTGAGCCAACTCCTCCGAACGCTCATAGTTCTCAGGGTCGATAAGCGTAGCCTTGCCGATGTTCTTCAGGTTGTGCTCCTTGGCGAGAGCCTCCACCTTTGCTGGGTTACCGATAAGGATAAGGTCTGCAATCTCCTGCTCCAACACCTTGTCGGCAGCAATGAGGGTGCGCTCCTCCTCAGCTTCGGGGAGCACGATGCGCTGCTTGTTTGCCTTAGCACGCGCTACAATCTGTTCAATAAGTGACATAAATTTAATGGTTTATTATATATAACTGTGTTTTTTCATACGAAACTTTGGGGCAAAAGTAACAAAAAAAACGCAGTTATGCAAGAAAACGGATATATTTTTTGCATAACTGCCATGCTTTGATGTATTTTATATAAGGGAAAAGTCATGTAGTAAATGTGAAGGTCAGAGGGAAACAGACACGAATAAGCAAAGGATTTAGATAAAAAAAGTTAAAGAATTTGCATAAACCAATGAAAATGTGTAAATTTGCGTGATATTATGCGTGAAAAGAAGCGCAGGGTCAGGGCAAGGTGCCCTCAGGCCCATAGATGAAAACAGTAAAAACAATAAGAAACTTAAATGAACGTAATTACAAAAACCGTCTCACTGCCTGATGGACGCACCATCACCATCGAGACTGGAAAACTGGCCAAGCAGGCCGACGGCTCATGTACCCTCCGTATGGGTAACACCGTACTGCTGGCCACTGTATGTGCCGCAAAAGACGCAGTGCCAGGCACAGATTTCATGCCACTGCAGGTAGAATACCGCGAGCAGTATGCCGCAGCAGGACGATTCCCCGGTGGCTTCACCAAGCGCGAGGGCAAGGCCAATGACGATGAGATACTGACCTGCCGCCTTGTGGACCGTGCGCTCAGACCGCTCTTCCCAAGCGACTTTCACGCAGAAGTCTATGTAAACGTAATACTCTTCTCGGCTGACGGCGTTGACCAGCCTGACGCTCTTGCAGGCTTCGCCGCATCATGCGCACTGGCTTGCTCCGACATCCCGTTTGAGTGCCCAATCTCTGAGGTGCGCGTGGCTCGCATCAACGGCGAGTATGTCATCAACCCTACCAAGGCACAGATGGCTGACGCTGACATGGACCTCATGGTGGGTGCAACAAAGGACAACATCATGATGGTTGAGGGCGAGATGAAGGAAGTGCAGGAGGTTGACCTGCTCAACGCTCTGAAGGCTGCCCACGAGGCCATCAAGCCTATGTGTGTGCTGCAGGAGGAGCTGATGAAGGAACTCGGCACTGACGTGAAGCGCGAATACTGCCACGAGGTCAACGACGACGAACTCAAGGAGCAGATCAAGAACGAGTGCTACCAGAAGGCCTACGACGTAGTGAAGCAGGCTCTTGAGAAGCAGGCTCGCGCTGAGGCTTTCGAGGCTATCATCACAGAGTTCAAGGAGAAGTATGCCGCTGCACACACCGACCTCACAGAGGACGAGCTGGAAGAGAAATACGCTCTCTGCGACAAATACTATCACGACGTGGAGCGTGACGCAATGCGCCGCTGCATACTCGACGAGGGCATACGCCTCGACGGTCGTAAGACAACAGACATACGCCCGATATGGTGCGAGGTAAGTCCGCTGCCAATGCCTCACGGCTCATCTATCTTCACACGTGGCGAGACACAGTCGCTCACCACCTGTACGCTCGGCACAAAGCTCGACGAGAAACTCGTTGACGACGTACTGGAGCGCTCTTATCAGAAATTCCTCCTTCACTATAACTTCCCACCATTCTGCACGGGTGAGGCTAAGGCACAGCGTGGCGTAGGCCGCCGCGAGATTGGTCACGGACACCTGGCATGGCGCGGACTGAAGGGTCAGATACCTTCTGACTTCCCTTACACCGTGCGTCTGGTAAGCCAGATTCTTGAGTCTAACGGCTCATCATCAATGGCTACGGTATGCGCAGGCACACTGGCACTGATGGATGCCGGCGTTCCGATGAAGAAGCCTGTATCAGGTATCGCAATGGGTCTTATCAAGAACCCAGGCGAGGAGAAGTATGCAGTACTCTCTGACATTCTCGGCGATGAGGACCACCTCGGCGACATGGACTTCAAGACCACCGGTACGAAGGACGGTCTGACAGCTACGCAGATGGATATCAAGTGCGACGGACTGTCATACGAAATCCTTGAGAAGGCTCTCATGCAGGCAAAGGCTGGTCGTGAGCACATCCTCGGATGCATCACCGACACCATAGCAGAGCCACGCGCCGACTTCAAGCCACAGGTGCCACGCATCGTACAGATAGAGATTCCGAAGGAGTTCATCGGTGCAGTAATCGGTCCTGGCGGCAAGATCATACAGCAGATACAGGAAGATACCAATACCGTCATCACCATCGACGAAGAGGATGGCGTAGGCAAGGTGCAGGTATCAGCTCCAGACAAGGACTCTATCGAGTCTGCACTGCAGAAGATCAAGGCCATCGTGGCTGTGCCGGAGATTGGCGAGGTTTACGAAGGCATCGTGCGCTCGGTAATGCCTTACGGCTGTTTCGTTGAGATACTGCCAGGCAAGGACGGACTGCTCCATATCTCTGAGATTGACTGGAAGCGCCTTGAGACTGTCGAGGAGGCTGGTATCAAGGAGGGTGACACCATAAAGGTGAAGCTCATGGAGATAGACGAGAAGACTGGCAAGTACAAACTCTCACGCAAGGTACTCCTTGAGAAGCCCGAAGGCTGGGAGGAGCGTGAACGTCGTCCACGCCGTCCGCGTCCGGAGCGTGGCGAGCGTCGTCCGCGCCGTGAAGACAGAGCTGAATAAGGCTTTAGGTTATAATAAAATGGTAAAAGCCCATCCTGCACGCTTAAGCAGGGTGGGCTTTTCGTTTTCAAGTCTTTTTTTGTTTATGTTAGCTGTTGTTGAGAAATTTAATACACCTTTATTCTGTATATGAGGCTGAGCTCCAGTCGGTCGGTATTGAAATCCGCCAGTCCGCACTTATCGTTGTAATCCACCCTGCTGCCGATGTAGGCCAGCGACAGGCGCGCATCCTGCGTAAGGTCGGGAATCCACTGCACGGCGGCCTGGTAGCCGTAGCTGCGGCGGTAGTTGCGGAAGGCGGGGTTGTCCTTTGCCGATGCAAACTCCATCCTTCCGCCAAGGATGCAGTTCCAGTGGGGCGTAGGCTGGTAGGTCCAGTCGAGCAACAGCGAGTGATAGCGCGTGCTGCGTGCCACTTTGCTTGTGGCAGGGTCGGCAGCCCTCATCTCGGTGGTTGTAATCTTATGGTGGTCAATCTGCTCCCATGCACCGTAGTAGTCGAGCGTCAGCTGCCACTTGGGCATATTGAGGCGCGTGCCCAGCATCAGCAGACTGCTATACTTGTTTTCCACCTCGCTCAGCAGCGAGTATGACCATAGAGTCTGCAGTTTTCCGCCACACATATTGCCTATCCAGTATAGTGAGCCGGCCAGCGGATGCTTCGAGCGTTTCAGTCCTGCCTCCTCCGAGTAGTAGCGCTTTGTGTCATTGTTGTTGGTATTGTATAGTCCGAGCATCAGCGTGTTGTTCTTGCCGACGTTGTATGCTCCGTGAACGCCCAGGTGGAAACCGTCGATACCGTTAAGCCAGTCGCAGAACTCCAACACGTTGATCGGGTTGTCGTCATACTGATAGCCACCCAAGGCAACACCCAATTTTCCCGCTGACAGCGTGAAGCGATCGTTGAACTTATAGTTCACGGTCATGATGTCGATATTGTTGCTGAAGTTGTCGCTCTGTTGTTCGCCCGGTCGGTTCAGGCGGTAGCGGAAGCGGTAGCTCCAGTGCTCGTTGAGATTGCCGAGCATCTCCACCCTCAGCTGTCTGCCCTTGAAGGAGCCGCCCTCCTCAGAGCCGTCGCTCTGCCTGCTGCCGAAGCGCTCCTGGTTGTTGAAGCGCTCCTGATATGAAATGTGGGTGTTCAAGTACAGGTTAAAGGCATCCGACTTCTTCTCCAGCTTGAGCACGCGCTCCGCCAGCGATTGTGTCTGTTCCTTTTCGTTGCCCAGTCCGTTGAGGTTGCCCTGAGCCGTAGCCGTCTGTACAGTGGCTGCAAGCAGTGCAGTCACGAAAGTCTTTGTAATGTTATTCATGGTGTAAAATAGTTTTAGTTCATCTTCGTCATGTGGTAGCCCATGCGTTTGAGTTGCATGGCTGCACCGAAGAGGTACAACTGTCGCAGACAGTCCACGTAGGCGTGGAAAGCCTCCTTCGTGCCGGGCTCTATCTGCTGTCGTAGCAGTGCGCTGTGTACTCGTGCGGCGCACTCGCCCACTATCTGTTCCGTCTGCTTGTAGCTGTCGCCTTGCAGTCTGAGCACCTCCTCGCGTATGTACTCGTCCATGGCATCGTAGCCGCGCTTGTCGCGTATGTAGGCATACATATTCTCCAGTCGTGAGTAAGTTTCCCACTCCGTGTCCCAGTATTGCGCCACGGCCATGCCCAGATACATCATCCATCCCAGCGAAGCCTCCGGATAGTTGGCATATTCTCGTATTCCGTCGGGTATGTAAGCCTGTGCTATGTGGTCCCATTTCTCATATACGTCGGGACAGTCGGGCAGTCTCTCCTCCGCCTCGTTGAGCGACCTGAGATAGCGGTGCAGGTCTTCCTGTATCTGTTGTTCGAAAGTCATTCTGTCGTTATTTTTCTTTTTTTTGAATAAAACCTATAAAACTTCTAAAACTCAGTAGAGCATGCCTTGTTTTAGTTGTTTTAGCAGTTTTATTCCAAATGCAAATTTACAAACTTTTCCCATTACTGCAAAACTTTTCCCTTGTAAAATTTGCGGGGGCAGTATTTTTTCTGCTCTCACATCCTTTCTGCCATATCAATACTGACTGCCCTACAGAAGCAACGCCTTCTGAAGGGCTGTATCATGATAATTCGGGAATTTGCATGATAAAAGCAAAGCCCTTATAGGGATTGAAAGATTGAAGTGATGAAATGATATTACCCTGTAAAGGTTGTGCTTTTACAGGGTAATAAGATAGGGATTATCGGGTAATCAGCGTGTTATTGCAAGGCAATCGGCGTGACGTGGCGTCAGGGCAGCGTGAGCGTCACGGAGTTGTCGGCATTCGTGTGCTTGCGCTGTCCCACGTAGTTATACATTATGCTGTGAATGAGGTCGGAGGCACGGCGGTAGGGCCCGTCTTTCTGCTGGCGCAGGGCATTGAGCTTCACCGCATTGTAGGTAAGGGCATGGCGTATGTAGCGGTCGGTGGCATCCATGCACTCGTCGTATATCTCCTTAGGCTTGTGGCTGGTCTCGTCGCCGGCGGCAAGGGCGCAGAGTGCTTTGTTGTAGGGCGTGGCGAGATACTGGTAGGCATCGTTAATGTCGGTCTTCACGCCGGTGAGCTTCGGCACGTAGAGCTGCACCATGTAGCGCAGGCGGTCCATCTCGCGCTGTGCCATCTCGGTGGTGGGCCACTGGCGGGGGTTGTTGCCGAACATGGTGGCTGAGGTGATGCGCACGCGCCCCGTCTGCGTGTTGAGCGTCATGCGGCGGTAGGGACTGGGAAAGCCGGCCAGAGAGCCCGTCGATACGTCGGTGAGCCGGCCGTGCATGGTCTCAGCGTCGGTGATTGACTGTATGTGGTAGTGACCTGTCAGCACGAGGTGTATGCCCGAGCGAGTGAACGTCTCCTGCACCGCCTTCAGCGTGGGCAGTCCCTTGATGCCACGCTCCATGTTGGTCATGGCCGTAGGGGCGAAGAAATCCTCCTGGTTGTGGTGCTGCATAACCTCATGGTGACACATGGCTATGACCTTTCGGCCAGCCGAGCGAGCCTCGCCGGCTACGCGCTCCATCCAGTTGAGCAGGGGTTGCATCAGTCGGCCGTGTACGTATCGCGCCTTCAAGCGGTTGGGAATGTTGCTGTTAAGGCATACCACCGCCAGTCCCGGCACGGGGTAGGCGATGTAGGAGCCCGTCAGCGTGTCCATGGCCACGGCCTCACTGTAGCCGAAATCCTTGTATATCTCGCGAAACTCCGTTTCCGTCACCGTAGGCACGCGCTCAGCCTTGGTGCCCTGATAGCCATAGGCCAGGGGGTTCTCCATGTCGTGGTTGCCCGGGACGACGAGCACCTGCGTGCCGGCAGCCTCCACCTCCTTGAGTTTCTTGGCTATATAGTCGTGGGAGACGCGCTCGCCGTCCTTGGTCAGGTCGCCCGGTATCAAGAGCAGTTGCGGGCGCTCCGCCTTGACCTTCTCAACGAACTGGTCGAAGAGTTGCTGACTTGACTCGTTGACCTTCAGGTCGCGCCCCAGCGACTGTAGGAACGCCTCGCCGTAAGGCACGTCGAAGAGCGACGTGTGCATCACGTGAGGGTCGCTCATCACCATCATCGAAACCTGCTGCGCCTGCACCGCCATAGCGGCGATGAGGCATAAGAAAGAGATAAGATGTCTTTTCATTATCGTGTGTGTGTTGTTATTTCCTGTTTACCTTAAGTGGCTGGCGCAGCTGTTCTGAGAACATCCTCAGGTACTCCTGCCACTGCTTCACGGATGCTATGCCGCTCACGGGGTTGCCATCCCAGGCGTAGCCGAAGTAATACGTCATGGTGTTATCCTTAGGAGCGATGGCAATGACATGGCCCACGGCACCCGACGTCTCCTTTTCAAAGGAAACGAAACGACAGTCAGTGGCACCAGGCATCAGGCAGCCGATGAATGTATGCCCCTTCTGCGGGTCAAACTTCGCGCGGTCCTTCTTGCGGTAAATGTCGGGGTCGCCAAGGTCGTCACAGGCAATGATGCCACGCTCCTTGTCTATTAGGTAAGCCGTAGGGTTCTCCTTGTGTACCGCGATGGCAGCCATGGGACTGTAGCCTGATGGCAGCGTGGGCGAGTACTCCACCACCGTGCGCACCATCTGGCTACCGGCGTCGATGCTGAGCGTGCGCACCTCGCTGACCTCTGTGCCGGCAACCGTAGTGGTAGCGAATGTCAGTCTGACCGTAAGGCGCAGCGGACCATCGTCGAGCACCTCGGCCTTGCTGAAGCACCAGGGGTAGGCTATCTGCCCATCAGGGCTGATGAGAGCGTTGGTGCCGGCACCGAGCGTCTGACCTACCTTATATATATCCATGCCCTCGCCATGATCTACGTGGTAGCAGAAACCATACTGATATACATCCTCCGCCAGTTCGCGATGCCCAAGGCGGCGCAGTTGGCCTACCGTGTTCCACATCTCGCGGTTACACTGCGAGGCATACAGATGGTCGAGCACCAATGCAGCGCTGCGCTTCAGGAAGATATCATAGCCATAGAGCCGCTCGCCCTTGCGCTGAGTCTCAGGACCATAGATGCGGAAGGCTATGCGGTCGTTCTCGAAAGAGAAGTCGCTCTGTCGCTCGGGATACAGTCTGCCGAACACCTTCGGCTGGCTTTTAGTGGCAGACGCTGCCGAGGCATCATCCGCAGGGAAAGCCGCAAGCTTCACCTTTATAGTCTGCTTAGCCTCCATCCGCGGACAGGGGAATATCACTTTTCCGTTGTAGGTGCGCTGGCAGGGCAGCGTGTCGCCACGCTCCGTGGTCACGAGCAGAAAGCCGTCAGGCAGTCTGGAGGCGTCAAGCTCCACCATCTCGCCCGTGGTGCGGGCAGAGGGTAGGGGGTTCTTTATCGTCAGCGTCACCGGCTGAGGCTGTGATGACGTCACAGCAAACGAGGGAAGGCTCGTCAACGACAGTAGGATGGTTGGTGAATAGCTTGCCAACGACAGCATGATGGCAAGCGGTTTGAGTAAAAATTTGTTCATAACGCAAAATTAACAATAATACTGAGAATATGCAAGCGGTATGGCACATTTTTGTCATTGCAAAAGAATGTTTTTGCGATTTACTTTGTATTTAAACGGAAAAACAGTAACTTTGCAACCGAAAAACAGTAAAACAAAAACGTTATGCTTAAGATACGCGACTACAACAAGGCTGCCATCATCACCCCTACGGGCGAGGTGAGCTACCGTGAAATGATGCAACATATATCGGCTTATGCCGACAGGCTCTCAGAGCGCACCGACGGCGAACGCTTCAAGACCGTGGTGCTCAGCGAGAACCGTGAGGAGTGGCTCTATGCCTTCTTTGCCGTATGGCTGAAGGGAGGCATAGCAGTGCCCGTTGATGCTACGTCAACGGCAAGCGACGTGGCCTATATACTGCGCGACTGCACGCCTGACTACGTCTTCGTGTCGGAGCAGAAAGAAGCCCTTGCGCGTGAAGCCATGGCACAGGCCGGAGTAGAGGTAAGCCTGCTGCTGATAGGAGGTAAGGAGGAAGAGAAGAAAGAGGAATGTACGGAGATGACCTTCGGACATAATGGTTCTGACGTGGCGGTAATCATCTATACCTCGGGTACTACGGGTTCGCCGAAGGGCGTGATGCTGACATACGACAATCTTGAGGCCAACATACGCGGCGTGGCTGACGAGGTGCCTATCTTCAATGGCGAGCGCCGCACGCTCATTCTGCTGCCGCTACACCACGTGCTGCCACTGATGGGCACCGTAATCGCTCCGATAACACGTGCCTGCGGCGTGGCGATATGCCCCACGCTGTCAGGTCCTGACATCATGGCGATGCTTGAGCGTGGTCAGATAGGCATCATGGTGGGAGTGCCCAGACTGTGGCAGACGCTCTATCAGGGTATCATGAAGAAGATAGAGGCGAAGGCCGTGACGCGAGCACTCTTCAGTATGTGTAAGAAGGCGCAGAGCCGACGCCTGTCAAGGCTTATCTTCGGTGCGGTACACAAGAAGATGGGCGGGCATCTGGACTACTGCGTTTGCGGCGGTGCGGCTCTCGACCGCGAGATTGGCGAAGGACTGAAGACGCTCGGCCTTGAGGTGCTTGAGGGCTACGGCATGACGGAGATGGCTCCTATCATAGCATTCACCCGTCCGGGCGACTATATACCGGGATGCGCCGGGCTGCCTCTGCCGTCGGTGGAGTGTAAGATAGTAGATGGCGAACTGCTCTGCCGCGGCAAGAACCTTATGCTGGGTTACTACAACCGCAAGGCAGAGACTGATGAGGTGATAGATAAGGACGGTTTCCTGCATACGGGCGACTTGGCTCGCTTCGATGAGAAGGGACGCGTGTATATCACCGGTCGCTCAAAGGAAATCATCGTACTGTCGAACGGTAAGAATGTGCAACCGTCAGAGATAGAGTATAAACTTGAGAAATACACCGAGCAGGTGAAGGAAGCTGCCGTCGTGCAGGATGGCGACTTGCTGCGCGCCATCATCGTGCCGCAGGAGGAATGGCTGGGCTCAAAGAGCGATGCTGAGGCTGAGGAACAGCTGAAGCGCGAGGTGCTGGAGCCGTATAATCTCACCGTGGCGGGCTATAAGAAACTGATGAGCCTGATGGTGTTCCGTGGCGAACTGCCACGCACGCGTCTGGAGAAGTTGCAGCGTTATAAGCTCAAGGACATCATCAATGGCAGCAAGACAGCTGTTGAGACCGCCAGTCAGCCAGTCATAGAGGAACCGCAGGATGCTTACTACACGGCGCTGAAGCAGTATATAGAAAAGGAGAAGAAGGTAGCGGTGTCACCCACCAGCCACATAGAGACCGACCTGGCCTTCGACTCGCTCGACCGCGTAGGGCTGCAGGGCTTCATAGAGGAGCGTTTCGGAGTAAGCATCAATGCCGACGACATGGCGAAGTATAAGAACGTGGGCGAGATATGTGAGGAACTCAGAAAGCTCTCAGAGAACGAGGAAGCCCTTGCTGGTGGCGAAAAACGAAAAGTGAATAGTGAAAACGCTGATGAAATAAGTAAGGAGGGAAATTCTTCAATCTTTGTTCCTCAGTCTCCACTGAAACTGCCTACGTCGTCGTTTACGCATCCGCTGATAGCGAAGTGTTTTGCAGGCTTCTGCCGTATGCACAACAGCTTGAAGGTGTCAGGAAAGGAGAATATACCTCATGAAGGACCCTTTATCCTTGCGCCTAACCATCAGAGTTTCCTCGACGGACCGCTTGCCATGGCTGGCATAGACAGCAATGAGATAAAGAACTATTATTTCTATGCTACGGAGGAACACGTGCAGGGCAGTCTGCGCCGTTGGTTTGCGGCTCACCACAATATAATCCTCATGGAGCGTCGCAACCTGAAGAACTCAATAGCTAAGATGGCTGAGGTACTGCGCCAGGGCAAGAACCTGGTGATATTCCCTGAAGGTCGCCGCACTAACACTGGTGCGCTGGGTGATTTCAAGAAGACGTTTGCAATACTCTCGCAGGAGTTGCAGGTGCCTATACTGCCTGTCTGCATACGCGGTGCATACGACGCACTGCCGCGCGAGCGCACTTTCCCGTCAACGGCTCACATTGAGATAGAGTATCTGCCGATGGTACAGCCCTCAGAGGCTGCTACGCCTGAGGAACTGGCGGAGCTGGTGAAGCAGCGCATCGCCAAGGTACTGTGATGATATCTTTCCCACAGACAGAAGTTTAGCGCAGATAAGATATTTCCCACAGACAGAAGTTATCGCAGATAAGATATTTCCCACAGACAGAAGTTATCGCAGATAAGATATTTCCCACAGATTTCACGGATTACACAGATTTTAGTTAACGACCTATTGCGTTGGCTAATCTGAGTAATCCGTGAAATCTGTGGGAAAATCCTTTTGTTGCACTGCACCGATGGTATCGGTGCAAACAAGAAGGGTGCTCGCTTGCAGAGTCTTTGTCTTAGATTACGGCGTCGAACTTCTGCTGGAGAATCTGCTTGCTTACTGCACCGACGGAGCGGTCAACCTCCTCACCGTTCTTGAAGAAGATGAGGGTGGGGATGTTGCGTATGCCCATCTGTGCGGCTACCTCCTCGACTTCGTCAACGTTGCATTTGCCTACGATGACCTTGCCGTCGTATTCTTCTGCCAACTGCGATAGTATAGGGGCTATCATCTTGCATGGGCCGCACCATTCTGCCCAGAAATCCACGATAAACGGTGTGCTGCCGTTTTTCAGTGTTTCAAAGTTTTCGTTTGTGATTGTTACTTCCATTGTTGTTCAGTGTTTAAAGGGGTTAATGGATAGCGACGATGCCATCGCCGCATACTAAAAAGGTGATTTAAATTGTCAGAAGCCTTCGAGCTCGTAGTACTCGTCTTCGAGGTCGCGTGATGATTTCTTGCCCTCTTCGGAGCCCTCAAGGTCGAAGTATTCATCGTTGCCTTGCTCCGCAGTGCCGCTCTGATTGTCAATGTCTATCTCTATTCCTTCGTCGTCAGACTGTTGGGCTTGCGGTTCGTCAGTCGTAAACTCAAATCTTTCTTCTTCGGCAGCCTTCTGTTCCTCCTTTGTCTCAGGAATGTCGAAGGCATTATCCTCAGCAGCCTTCTGTTCCTCCTTTGTATCAGGAATGTCGAAGTTATTATCCTCAGCAGTCTTCTGTTCCTCCTTTGTCTCAGGAATATCGAAGGCATTATCCTCAGCAGTCTTCTGTTCCTCCTTTGTATCAGGAATGTCAAAGGCATTATCCTCAGCAGTCTTCTGTTCTTCCTTTGTCTCAGGAATGTCGAAGTTATTATCCTCAGCAGTCTTCTGTTCCTCCTTTGTCTCAGGAATGTCAAAGGCATTATCCTCAGCAGGCTTCTGTTCCTCCTTTGTATCAGGAATATCGAAGGCATTGTCCTCAGCAGGCTGTGGGGTTTCATCAGCAGGGGCAATGTCTATGCCCTCATCCTTAGGATTAGCAACTTCCGTGCCAGCGTTGATGTTGAACACACCGCCTATGTCATCCGTGTCAGTCTCAGCGTCATCCGCTTTCTTCTCGGGGTCAACAGGCTTTGCACCGCCCGGAGCAACCTCCTCCGTAGGCAGCAGAGGCTTCACAGGGTCGTAGTCAACGGCGTGTTCCTCGCCCTGTTCGTCACGCTCGGTGAGGCGCGTGCCGCTATCCTCCGTCTTCACCTCGGTAGCCTCATATAGTCCGTCTTGGCGCTCCATAGGCAGTGGGGCGAAGTGACTGACGTAGAACGTGTCATAGTCATTATATGAATATCGCGTGCCGATAAGCTGCAGGTTCTCCTCGCTGATGACGATAGGCCGTGCCTTGCCCATCACGCGGCGCACGCCCTCCTGCTGCAGAAGCAGTCGGGAGTACTGACGAGCCTCGTCGAAGTTGCGGAAGCCACTGACAATCATGTGGTGCATACCGTAGGAATTCTCGATGTCGATGTCAAACGAGCGCACCATGAAACTGGTGAAGTTATAGCGTGCCATCTGGAAAAGCAGCTGATTTTCGTTGACGCTGTCAGGTGCATACGCCATGAGGAAGGCAAACTCCGTGTTGCGTTCCTTGGAGAAAGTGCGTGTAGTGTCGATGGCATCGGTACCCAGCGTGATGCCACGTCGGTTCCATACGTCAGAGAGGTCGAACTTGCCCCCGTATATCTGTCTGCCGCTTCTTACGCCGTTGATAATCATGCCGGCCATCTCGCTGACGGGGCTTTGCGGGTAGTCACTCACCACCTTCTCCATTGCCGCCACGCAACTGTCGGGCTGGCCGTCATTAAGTCTTGCCATACCATAGAAGAAGAGGAAGCGGTCGCGGTTGTCGCCCAACGGGAAACGCTGTTCGGATATGGCGGCATTGGCATAAACCTCCTGGAAGCGGTCTTCCTTGAAAGCCTCGTACGTAGCGCCGTAGAGTGAATCCTCGATATGCTTTCCGAAGCGTGCGTTCTCCTCGAAGTAAGGGTCAGTGAGCAGCACTGTGTATTTGGAGTCAGGACAATACTCTTTCAGCGAGTCGATGAAGGTCTTTGCTACGTCGTGGTCTCCCTTCCTTGAGTGAAGCAGGAAGAGGTGGTAGTAGGTCTCGTCCTTTGGCTCATAGTCGTCGTAGTCGCGGCGCAGTCGGTCAAACTGCTTCTCGCTGAGCCTGAGATTATCGAGTTTGTCCTTGAAGATGACACCCGACTTAAACAGTCCCTCCTTTATTATATTATGACACTCAGCCTTCTGTTCCTCCGTAAACGGAATCTGCGCCAGGTAATACTCGCGCCTGTGAGGGTCAAACTGTGCCGAGTCGGTCTCCTCTTCCTCTTTCACTTGGTCTCTCACGGCAGCCAGCGAGTCGCGCTGTTCCTCGGTGAGTTGGCTCTCGTCAATCTCTTCGGTGTTGTCAGCCACCACGGTGCGGTTGTTTCTGCGCCAGTCATCCACGTTCTCTCGCCGTCCCCACGTGCGCTGGAAAGCCTGCTTACCCTGCATTACGGCTTGTGAGTTATAGAAATACCACGCGCCGCCCTTTGCCCCTGCCGCAGGCAATGCGCCCTTGGTTTCGGGTTGCTTCTGCTGTTCGGGCAGAGCATACTGCTGCTTTCGCTTCTCCACCTCGGCATCAGTCAGCTTCGCCTGTTCCTCCTTCTCCTTGCGTTTCAGTTCCTTGATTACTCGGTCTATGGCCTCCAGACGCTCCTTCTCAGGCATCTCTGACAGAGCCAGCAGTGAGTCCTGCAGGTAGATGGCATCAGTATAAGGCACCAGTTCGTCGAGCACCTTCGAGCGTTTAGACAGTTGTTCGTAGTCGGGTCTCTCCTTGTCGAGCAGTCCTATAGCCTCGCCGTAGCAGCGCTTTGCATCGCCATACTTCTCCTTAATCCAGTAGAGGTCGCCCAGATGCAGCAGCAGCACGCCCTTCTCCACGCCCGCGCGTGTAGCCTTCTCGTTGCCCTTCTCGTAGGCGGCTATGGCATTTGCGGTATCCTTCTCAGCCAGATAGATGTTGCCCATGGCGTAATATACCTGGTCAAGGTAGTCCTTGTTGTTCTCATTGCGTGCCATGCGCCTGAGTCGGCTAATCATCTTGCGCGACTGTCCCTCTGCCAAAACCTCTGTCATGGCTATGCGAGCGTTGAACTGCAGTTCGTAGGGCGGGTTCATGCGTGTCACCTTGCGGAAGGCCTCGTATGCCTGCTGCTTATGCCCCTGCGCCGCCTCAATCTGTCCGAGCAGGAAATATTCGCGCGCACGCTGCTTGCGTCGCATCTCGTGGCGTATCACCTTGCGCAGGTACTCGGCCGACTTCGTGAGGTCGCCCGTATGCAGGTAGTAGTCGCAGAGTGTATAGTCCCACTCCTTCTGTGCACGCCAGTCGATGCTGTCGCGCATCTGGTTGCGTATTACGTCCTCGGCATCGTATATCCATCCGCTTTCTATATAGCACTTGGCGAGCCACGCCCTTGCCTTGCCGTAGATGGAGGGCTGGCCCTTGTATAGGCGCGACATATAGTTGAACGTGGCAGCCGCCTCGTCAAACTCTCCCTTGTAGAACTGCGACCTGCCCATGAGCATCCATGCTCTCCACAGGAAGGGGTTATACTCCTTGCGCGAGAGCCACTCAATGTCTTCCGGTGTCTTGCGTCGCTCCTTATTCCATTCGGGCTTGGTCTTTATGCTGTGCAGCTGTATGGCTTTCTCGGCCTTGGTTATTGCGGTTTCGAAATTTCCCTTGCCCAAGTCGCGACTGCCCTTGTTGCTTACGGTGTAGAGCGGTATCTGCTCCGTATAGTTGTCCTTGTTGCCCTTCTCCTTCTCCTTCGAGCCCTCGATGTAGGCCTGCGCCCCGTTGTAGTAGATGTTGTAGCGAGTGTTGAGCGAATGCCAGAAGCGCGTCAGCGAGGTGTTTTTCTTCAGAGCGCACGATGACAGCGCAGTGAGACACAGCATCCACATGGCCATGCGGCAGACAGCGTGACGCCAGGATTGAAGACGGTGGTCTCCAGTCCTGCGTTGCAGCGTGTCGTTATGTGTGTTAGTTGTCATCTGTCGTGTGGTATCGTAATCGCAGTGCTTTTGGTGAGCAATCGCGGTGCCTTAAGAGTGTAATAGCTTTGCCTTTTGTATATGATTGCAGTGCTATTGCATGGATTGGCTCTCAGGGAATATGGTTATGCCTCGGTGATGCTGAAACCCGCCTTGCGCAGTTCGTCCCAGAACTCCGGGTAGCTCTTCGTTACCACTTCGGGGTTGTTCATCCTCATTCCGGGAAACATGATGGCAGCCGGAGCGAAAGCCATCGCCATGCGGTGGTCGTCGTAGGTGTCGATTACGGGTTCCGGCATCGCCTCGCATCGTGTGCCGTCCCATGATAGTTCGCCCTCTACGGAGTCATCGAGCACGTAGCCCAGTTTTCTCATCTCCGTCTTCAGAGCCGCAATGCGGTCAGTCTCCTTTATGCGCAGCGTCTGCAGTCCGCCGAAGCGGAATGGTATGCCCATCAGCGCCGTTGTCACCACCACGGTCTGCGCCAGGTCAGGCTGTCCCACGAGGTCGAAGTCGAAGCGTGGCAGTGCACGATGGTGTGCTGACAGCGTCACGTCGGTGGGCTTGAGGGCATTCTTCTCGGCGAAGGTGGTCTTCACGCCGAGCATACTGAAGATGTAGCGCACGGCACTGTCGCCCTGTCGGCTGCTGTCTTTCAGTCCCGACATAATCACCTGGTTGTCGGCGGCGTCATGGCTTTTCTTGTTGAGCAAAGCCACGATTTCATACCAATAGCTGGCAGCGCTCCAGTCGTTCTCGATATAGAAAGGCTCTGGCGAATACTTCACGGGCTTCACTTTGATGGTAGAGGGGTCAGACCACTCGGCGTCGGCACCGAACTCACGCATCAGGCATACCGTGAGGTCGATGTAGGGGCGCGAGAAAATCTCGCCCGTAAGGCGCAGCGTCAGTCCCTCCTTCATGGCCGGACCTATCATCAGCAGTGCCGAGATATACTGCGAGGAGACGTTGCCCGGCACCTCAAGTTTGCCGCCAGAGAGTTTCTTTCCCCTTATGCGCAGGGGTGGGAAGCCCTCCTCGCCGGCATATTCTATGTCGGCACCCAGCTGTCGTAGAGCGTCAACCAGTACCGAGATGGGACGGTGTCGCATGCGTTCCGTGCCAGTAATGACGTGCTCGCCCTCGCCTACTGAGAGCAGGGCGGTAATGAAGCGCATGGCAGTGCCTGCGGCCTTGATGTCAATCTCGTAGGGCATGTCGCGCAGGGCGCTTACCATCACGTCGGTATCGTCGCACTTACTAAGGTTTTCGGGGTGGGTATCAGCCCCTGCCAGTGCGTTCATCACGAGCGCACGGTTACTTATGCTTTTTGAAGCCGGCAGCTGTATGTGGCAGTCCACGCGCTCCGGCGCATTGATTATATATTGCATTTGTGTGTGTTATAAAATTTATATATACAAATAACGCAAATTTACGAAATATATTTTGTAAAAATGCAGCAACGTCCATGATATATTTACATTTCACCCAAATTAACAAAAAAAGGCGTGAAATACTTGCGTATATCCGAAAAAAATTATACCTTTGCATCTGATTTTAACGAAATCGGGATGTGGCGCAGTTGGTTAGCGTACGCGTCTGGGGGGCGTGTGGTCGCCAGTTCGAGTCTGGTCATCCCGACTTTTTTAAGCGCAAGACAGTATGGCATGAGGTCGTAGGTCCTGCGCTTTTTATGTAGAATGTCTTTTTAGGTAGAATATATTACAACTTGAAACCTGACAATAGATACAATGCACAGATTATCCATAAGAAAGACAGTGGCGTCGGTGGTATTGATGCTCCTGACCACTGTGAGCGTCCATGCCAGCTGGGTGGACAGCGTGAGGGTCACTGCCACGCTCGACGATGACGGTACGGCACGGATAGAGGAGCACTGGCTCATCACCGTGAACAGTGAAGACGCCAAGACCGAATGGTACGTGAAGCACCGCCTGCAGGAAGGCATGGAGATACGCGACCTTGAGATGGAGGGCTTCATACCTGACAAGGAGGGACTGCAGCCCTTTCACACCATGAGCAACTGGGATGTGGATGCCTCGCGCGCTGAGAAGACAGGCAACTGCGGACTGCATGGCGGCGACGAGATATGCTGGGGGTTCGGCGACTACGGTCAGCACACCTACGTGGTGAGATATACGCTCACCGGACTGGTGAAGGCTTACGACACCAACGACGGTTTCAACCATTGCTTCGTCGAGATGAGCTGTCCCGTGAAGCATGCGCTGGTGACGATATGCCGCAGTGACAGCAACGCCGTACGGCTCTCCGAGGCCAACACGCGCCGATGGGCGTTCGGCTTCGAAGGCGGCACCATTGTGTTTGACGGTGACAAGGTGGTCACCGAGGGTTCTGACATAGGCAAGCGGGTGATAGTGATGCTGGAGTTCGACAAGGGGGTGTTCCATCCTGCCGTGAAGGCCTCTGTCACATGGGCGGAGCGAAAGGCAAAGGCTCTGGAGGGCAGCGACTTCGAGGATGACGACGACATGAGCATGTGGGAAATACTGGCATACTTAGGCATATTGGCGCTGGTGCTGTTATTGTGCATACTCCTGCCGCTGTTGCTCGTGTATTGCGCTATATGGGGATGGAAACTGCTCCTCGGACTGTGGTGGCTCGTCTCCCTGAAGCCTCTGCGCATATACAAGAGGCGAAAGGCACTGGGGATTGCCAGCGGCTACTACTACCGCGACATAAAGAAGGAATGGTCGCTTGCCGAGAACCGCAGCATGGAGAGCCAGCTGAACTACCTGAGCAACGTGTCGAAGGAGCGCGTGAGCAGTGCCATACTGCTAAGACTGATAGCACGCGGCGACATCTCCGTCACGCGGCAGATGTATGAAAAGAAGAAGGGCAAGGCAAAGATGACCGATATGCTGAAGATAGAAAGGCCGTGCCGTAAGGTGGAGAAGGAACTCAATGGCGACCGCAAACTGGAGCAGCGCATACTGAGCGTATTGACCGGCGCGGCTGGTGCCGACCGCATATTGCAGCCAAGCGAACTGAAGGATTTCTGTCACAAGAAGAATAACTACACCGAGGTGAAGAACCTCAAAAATCTGCTTGATGCCGAGGCCGATGATGATTACATAGAAAAGAATGCCAGGGACCTCGCAGGACTGAAGGCTTTCCTCAAGGATTTCTCGCTCCTCAATGAGCGCAATATCATAGATGTGAAGCTGTGGGATGAGTATTTGGTATATGCGCAGTATTTCGGCATTGCCGACAAGGTGATGAAGGAGATGACGAAGCTAAACCCTGAGTATATGAAGCTCTCAGAACTGGCTCGCAGCATAGAGAGTGTAGAAGTCAGCTCGCTTTCTACATGGAGCGATGCGTTGCTTGCCACGTCGGTGACTGACAGGGTCAAGTACCGCAGTAGTGGCGGTTCGTCGTCATACAGCAGTGGTTACTTCAGTTCGTCGTCATATTCTGGTGGCGGTGGCTACTCTGGCGGCGGCGGTGGCGGCGGTCGATGATGTTATCGCAGTTGTGTACATGACGTCACGGTAAGTGTGTCGTCACTGACGGTGAAGTGTATGTCATAATGGTCGTACTGCATGCCATAGGTGCGAGTGGGGTCATCGTGGTAATGCGGTCGCGGGTCCTGTTGCAGCACCCTCGTCAGTACGGGTAATAACTCCTGCGGCAGTGAGTGCAGTGCCGCATCGCCATATACCACACGCAAGGGCTGCCAGTCAACGGCATCGGTAAAGCCGGCACGGGCATCGGGATGGGCATCAGTATAGGGTATGTAAGGCTTTATATCGAAAATCTCCGTGCCATCCATGAGGTCGGCCCCGCTGACGTGGATTACGGGTGCATCGGCACAGTCATGGTCGATGCTTACGAGGCGCACAGATGACAGTCCGATGGGATTGGGACGGAAGGGACTGCGCGTGGCAAACACACCCATCTGCCGGTTGCCACCCAGTCGCGGCGGCCGCGCCGTAAGGGCATCGCGCTGGTGGCAGCGCCACAGAAGCCACAGATAGTCAAACCCTTCCAGTCCGCGCACGGCATCGCGTGAGCGCCACGGCTTGCACAGCACTATGCTGCCGGGCAGTTCCTCCACCACTCCGGCTTGTCGCGGTATGCCGAATTTAGTACGAAACGGACTATGGAAATATGCTATAGGATTCATATCGATTTTATTTTTCTTCCCTCATCCCTCCACCCTTCAGTGAAGAGTGTAGAGTAGAGAGTGAAGACGAGTTGTTGAGCGTAAGCGAAAAATTTAAGTTACCATTTGACTGTATGTCATCCGCATGGTATTCTTCTCTCTTCACTCTTCTCTCTTCACTCTTCACTTCACACTCCGCAAGGTATTCTTCACTCTTCACTCTTCACTTTTCACTTTTCACTTTTCACTTTTCACTTTTCACTCTTAAACCCTCCTCCCTTGTGGTGCGGATGACCTGCTCTATCACCTCGGCAGTGCGCTCCCAGCCCAGCAGAGAGGAATTGATGCAAAAGTCGTAACTCTCGGCAGCGCCCCATTTCTTTGAGGTATAGTAGTTGTAGTAAGCGGCGCGCTCAGCCTCCTTACGCTCTATGAAGCGTCGTGCCTCGTCGGTGGTGCAGCCGCGGCGTCGTGCCACCTCCGCCGTGCGGTCATCATCATTGGCGGTGATGAACACGGAAAACAGTCCCGGCTTATTGCGCAGAATATAGTCGGCGCATCGCCCTACAAACACGCAGTCCTCCGTCTTTGCAGCCTTGAAAATGGCTTCGCTCTGTATCTGAAACAGTTCCTCCTGCGACATAGTGTTGCTGTAGAAAGCACCCGACATCCTGCCCAGTCGGCCGGAGAAGGCACCAAACAAGGTCTTCAGCGTGCCGTAGTTCTCATCCTGTTTCTCAAATATCTTCGGATTAAAGCCGCAGCGTTCCGCAGCCAAGTTAATCAGTTCGCGGTCATAGAAGTGGCAATTCATGTCATTTGCCAGCTTGCGTGCTATCTCACAGCCGCCACTGCCCAGTTGGCGACCTATGCTTATTATCAGGTTATTCATAGTTAATTAGATGTTTGAGTCTTGAATTTCTTTACGTATATCCATAGCATGGCATAGGCCATCAGTGCTGCTATGCCGTCAGAGAGAGGCAGTGAGAGCCAGATGCCGTTGAGCCCCATGAATTGTGGGAGTATGGCTATCAGTGGCACGAGGATAAGCAACTGTCTTGACAGACTGAGGAGTATGCTTACCTTTGCCTTGCCTATCGACTGGAAGAAGTTGGTGATTACCATCTGTGCGCCGATGATGAGGAACAGTCCCATGTTGTAGCGCATGGCGACAACGGAATTCTCTATCAGTTCCGCGTCGGTGGTGAAGAGCCTTGCGCATTGTTCAGGCAGGAGCATGGCGATGAAGAAGCCCACGGCGCATATCAGTGTGCCGGTAATGATTGCCAGTCGCAGGACTTCAAACATACGGTGGTAGTTCTGCGCACCGTAGTTGTAGCCGGCTATCGGTTGCATACCCTGGCATACGCCCATAGTCACCATTACGAATACGAAGCACAGGCGGTTGGAGATGCCATAGGCACCCACGGCCATGTCGCCGCCGTACTTCATCAGACTGTTGTTGATGAAGATGACCACGAGGCAGGCGCAGGCGTTCATGGCAAAGGGTGAGATGCCTATGCTGATGATGTTGCGCACGATAGGCATCTCTATGCGGAACTTAGAGTAGTCGAAATGCAGGAACTGTCGTTTGTCGCTGAAGATATACCACTGCCATGCGAGTGCCATTGTCTGTGACAGTATCGTGGCGTATGCCGCACCGGCAATTCCCAGTCGCAGTGTATAGATGAAGAGAGGGTCGAGAATGGCATTGATTATCACGGTGAAGATGGTGAGATACATTGCCGTGCGCGGTTTTCCGGCTGAGCGCAGTACGGCGTTCAGTCCGAAATACAGATGTGTTATGGCATTGCCTGAGAGTATTATTGCCATGTACTCATGTGCATAGGGCAGGGTAGCGTCGCTTGCACCGAAGAAACGCAGTATGGGGTCAAGGAACAGCAAACCCAGTACGCCGAACATGATGCCGACGATGATATTGAGCATCACGTTGTTGCCCAGTATCTTGTTGGCGATGTCGTAGTCGCGCTGTCCCAGTTTCACGCTGAGGAAAGCCGCCGAGCCCACGCCGATGGCAGCGCCGAAGGCCGCCGAGAGGTTCATGAAGGGAAAGGTGATAGCCAGACCTGATATTGCCATGGCTCCCACGCCCTGACCGATGAAGATGCTGTCAATCATGTTGTACAGTGACGATGCCACCATAGCCACTATAGCCGGCAGGGCATACTGCATGAGGAGTTTGCCCACGGGCTTAGTGCCCAGTTCGAGTGCCGCTTGTTTGTTGTTGCTCATTTGTCTTTGTCCTTTGTGTTTTTCCGTAGATATGTTATGTTTTCCCACAGATTAGACAGTCCGCACCGATGGTTAGACCTTGAGGTAGTTCGCCAGTTTCTGCATTGCACGTCCGCGATGAGAGATACGGTTTTTCTCCTCGCCGCTCATCTCAGCGAAAGTCACGGGCAGCAGTGTCGTGGGCGTACATTCGTCGGGGTCTTCCTCATACGGGCGGAACACGGGGTCGTAGCCGAAGCCCTCCTCGCCGTGTCGCTCCGTGGTAATCATGCCGCGTACGATGCCCGTGAACTGTTTTTCTTCGTTGCCCATTATGAGTGATGCCACCGTCTTAAACTGCGCCGTGCGCTCTTCTACTGCCGTGCTGTTGAGCATCAGGAGCAGTTTCTGCATATTGGCCTCGGCATCATGGCTCTCGCCCGTTGCCTGCCATTCGCCTTCGCTGATTGTGGCATAGCGGGCGGAATACACTCCAGGTCTGCCGCTGAGAGCATCTACCTCCAGTCCGGTGTCGTCAGCGAAACAGTCATATCCGTAGTGCTCCTTCACGTAGCGAGCCTTCTGCATGGAGTTTTCCTCCAGCGTCTCGTGAGTCTCGGGCAGTTCCTCGTGGCAGTTGATGTCATTGAGCGACAGCACTTCGTATTTCCCTGCCAGTATCTGTCGCACCTCACTGAGTTTATGTTCGTTATTTGTGGCAAAAACAAGTTTCTGTGTCATATCTCCTTTCTGTTAAGGTGTGTTCTATGAATTATCACCGTAAATCAGCCGTTATAATGTTTTCCAGTGCAAATTTACAGATTTTCTCTCTGACCTCCAAATAAATCAAGTGATTTTCTCCTTAGGTCAGAAAACTTTTTCAAGACTTTTTACTATGCAAGAAAAAAGCAGTCTGATTACGACCCATTGGTAATCAGGCTGCTTATGGTATCAAAAGGCAGTGCCTTTCAGTTTACGGCGCTATGCCTTTCGGTTCAGAATGTGAGGTTCACGCCTCCCATAAACGTAGCGCGTGGCATTGGATAGCCGGCGTTGATTTCGTAGCTCTGTGCCAGAAGGTTCTCGCCGCGTGCCCACAGTTGCAGCCACTTAGTAAGACGATATGCTGCGGAAGCATTGACCAGACATACATTCTTCTTCTCGCTCGCACTGATGTAGAGACCATTCAGATACATCACGCCGAGGTTGGCAGTCCACTTGCCGCAAGTATAGTCGGCACCGATGAAACCCTTGTATTCAGGAGCCGCGATGACCTTCTTCTCCATACCGAGGAAAGAGTGGTTGGTATTGATGCTGAAATAGTCAGAGAAGCGATATGTTGCCTCAATCTCCGCTCCCCAGTTTTTCAGTTCGCCCGTATTGATATTCTTGCCGCCCACGGTCTGAATAATGTTGTCGGCATTGATGTAGAAGGCATTTACGCCATAGTTGAGGCTGCCCAGACGATGATGCCACGACAGTTCATAGTTCCACATACGCTCTGCCTTCAGTGTCTCGTGGTTGGCAGTGCCATACAGATACATCTCCTTGGTGGTAGGATTGCGGAAGCCCTTGCTTACCAAAGCCTTCAGTTCGCCCGTAGCCATTGGTCGGATTATGATGCCACCCTGCGGTATCCACTCGCCTCCGGCTACGGTGTGGTAGTCGTAGCGCACACCGGCGTCAATGGTAAGCCACTGCGCCAGGTCCTGACGTAAGTCTATGTATCCGGCATATTCATCCTCATGGTTGCGAGTGCTCTGCATCTTGCGCTTCTGTGTTGTCACGCGCTCGCCCGTCTTGCGGTCGGTATAGTAGGCATTGCCATATATGTTCTGATAGTCGAAGCCAATGGTAATGGTGTTGCCCCTGAAGAGACTTGTGCTCTCCCACAGAGAGAAACCTGCCACTGCATCCTTTGAGCGGAAGAGGTCGGTCTGCGGAGTGCCGCCATTGATGTTATATCCGTCGTTAATCTTGTGTATGCCGAAATTGTCGTAGATGCTTATGGCACCGTTAGTCTTGCCATAGTGGTTCTCCACTACGAGGCTTGCCGCACCGCGAGTGATGTATTGGTCGTTCTCAGCCTTAGGCACGCTTACGGTGCCGGGGTTGCTTGCATTGAAGTGAGTGAGGTCGAGGTCAACGTATGCGCTCCAGTACTGTGAGAAGTCGTAGCCTAACTTTATGTAGCCGCCAAACTGCTCGAAGCCCATGTTGGGACGGTGGTTGTCAGTGCGACTGTATTGCGCTGCTATGGTAGAATAGAAACCACCCTTCCTTATCTGGTTGCTTGCCTCTGCCTGCACTGTGCCGTAGCTGCCAGCGCCGAGGCTCACGTTGGTGTGTATGCCGTCTTTCTTCGACTTGCGTGTTATTATGTTCATCACTCCGCCCATGGCGTTAGAGCCATACAGCACTGAGGCAGGACCGCGCACAACCTCCACGCGCTCAGCCATCAGCGTCTGGTAGCTGTCGCTGATAGGATGTCCGAAGACACCGTTGTACTGCGGATGTCCGTCAATGAGCACCATGGTCTGACCGGCACTGCCTGAGAGTCCGCGCACGCTGATACCACCTGCTGCACCGGTAGAGACGCCGTAGCCCATGATGCCACGACTGGTAACGAACATACCCGGTACCTGCTGCATCACCGTAGGCAGTACGTTCATCTGCTGTCCTATGGTCAACTTGTCGCGATTTACTACGCTTACCGTCATTGGCAGGTGGCGCACGTCGGTTGCCGAGCGTGTTCCCGTCACCACTACCTCTTGCAGTGCGAGCGAGTCAGCTGCTGCCTCAGCATGCATCTCTGCAGTGCTGAAAAGCGATAAAATCATGCAGGCAGATAAAGCCTGAAAGGTTTTCTTATTCATTTCTTGTGTGTTTGTGGATTTAAAATGGTATATTATAATTTAGAAAACAAGTTATCCTTCTTACGATTTCGACTGCAAAGGTAATGATTTTTTCCGAGAAAATGTTTTTTTCTCGGAATAATACTGCCTTTTCTCGATATTTTACAATCTGCATAGTCACGTTGCATGCTTGTCATTGCATCTTCATAATCTTTCGTCCGCCGGTCACCACAATTCCCTTGTAGTCATCGGGCACACGCTGTCCGAGCAAGTTGTAGCATTGCTCAGCGGCAGAAGTGTCAGTGGAGTCAGACCCTACGCTGCCCACTCCCGTAGCCTCTGCTGCATGGCGCAACTGGGCATGTACGTAGTAATAACTGGGTTTGGCATTGCAGTCGGCATCGAAAAGCAACGGCTGGTTACTGCGCCACGAATAGTTGTCGGCGATACCCCAGAACATCAGCGTCGGGGAGTTATCGTTGCGGAGCCACACACGAGTAATTGCAGCATACTCCTTTGCCTGTGTCTCAAGGGCATCGTCAGCATAAGGATTGGCAAGAGAGATGTCGAGTTCGGTGATGATGCAATTCAGTCCGAGCGGAGCATAGCGCCTGATGTTGTTTTCCAGCTTCAGCGTATCGAGCTGTCCTGTGGTCAGGTGGCATTGCAGTCCGCAGCCGTCAATGGGTCGTCCGCTGTTCTTCAGGCGCTTCACGAGGTTGTAGTAGGCCTCAGACTTGGTGCCGCCCATGAACTCCACGCCGTAGTCGTTGATGTAGAGCTTAGCCTCGGGGTCAGCCTCGTGAGCCCATACGAAGGCCGAGTCTATGAACTCCTCGCCGATGTACGTACTCCAGATTGACGGACGTAGCTTGTAGGTGCCTGGGTTGGTGCGCACGCTGCTCTGGTCGTCATCAAGCACCTCGTTGACAACGTCCCACTCGCGTATCTTGCCCTTGTACTTGCCCACCACGTTGTATATGTGGTTCTTCAGTATGTCGAGCAACTGACGCCGCGTGAAACCGTTGTTATTCTTCTTGCCGTCAGAGCTTACCCACGACGGCACCTGTGAGTGCCATGCCAGTGTGTGGCCCCTGACCTCCTGCTCGTTGCGGCTGGCTATCCACATCACTGCATCCGAACCGCCATAGTTGAAGTAGTTCTGTGCAGGCTCCGTGGCGTCAAACTTCATCTCGTTCTCGCCCACTACGATGTTGAACTCCCTGCCTATTGCAGCGGTAGGCTTTACGTTGTCGTTGCTCAGGTCATAGCGGTAGCTTGCCACGGCCACGCCAATGCTCTTGCCCAACTGGTCGGCATAGGTGCGCAGCGGGGTTTCATCGTTGATGTCCTCGCTTACGTCTTCATCGGGATAGCCGGTGGTTATGTCAGTTGTTTCGTTCTCGTCCTCGGTGTAGTTGGGATTGTCGTCAAGCGATATTACGCGCGCCACTACGGAGAATGTGTCGTCCTCGCCCACGCGCTGCTCCGTGGTGAAGGTGTAGCGCTTCGGATATCGCATATCGAAGGAGATGCTCGTCTGGGGCTGTGCAGAGCAGGTCAGCAGCACTATCTCGTCATTTATGCTCAGTTGCGCATCATCGTCAAGCACGAGTGCCAGTCGCGGTGCGGCATCAGAGGTTTCAAAACCCTGTGTGGTAGTGCTTGCGTTGATGGTGCCGTTCACAGTCAGCATACTGTGCTGCTCTGCCGAACGTGCATGAATTCTTATTGTCGATTTAGGGTGCAGCGTCAGTTTCACGGCCTTCTTCGTGGCATAGTCGGCGAGCGTCAGCGTGTCATAGTTGCCCGTGCCGGGTTCCATCGTGCCATAGAGTTCGGTGGTTGCGCCTATGCTGCCGTTGCCACCGAGGTACGTTCCCTCAGCCACCACCACGGTGCCTGTTGCACCCGTAGCGCCGTTAAGGCTCCCTTTCTTTGCTGCAGTGGCATCGTTGCAGATGAGCACCGTGCCGGCATTGAGTATCAGTCCGCTGCTGATGTTGTTGTCGTTGCCACTGATGGTATATGTTCCCTTGCCCTCCTTGATGAGGCCCACCTTGTTGCCGCTGAACTTAGGGGCTATGGTGCCGGCCAGCAGGGCATCAGTGCCCAGTCCGCCCACTACGTAGTAGGAGTTGGCACTCGCTGCCTTGTAGTAGCCGGCCAGTGTAGTGCCTTCCTCCATCTGCAGTTCGCCGATGCGGAAGCCGCGCGTGCCGTTCTCTGCTGCCAGCGTAGAGCCGGAGTGCATCACTAACTTCTTGTTGGCAAACAGTATGTTTGGCCTTGAGCCATCCACATCGTCAGGTGTGAAGGAACTGCCCTGCATCAGTAGTCCGTAGAAGCCACACGTGCTGATGACCTGCTTATAGGGATACAGATGCACGTCGCCCGTCATTCGTGTCCAGTCGGGATATGTAGCGCCCTTGCTTGCCAGCGTGCCTATGTAGCAACGCTCGCCACCGGCATAGATGTTGAGCGTGCCCTCGCCTGCTACCTCGCGCGTCCATTCAGAGTATCGCGACAGGCGCACGTTGGCAGTGTCGCCCTTTGGTATGTAGAGCGGCAGGTCAAAAGTCTTGTAGCTGCTTGAGGTGTTGTTTACGCAGTAGTCAAACACCTGGTTGTTTTCCGTAGTCACGTAGTCGTCATACTTGCCCACGAGCTGTATGTCGTCAAGGTAATAGTCTGAGGCTTCGCTGTGTATTCCCAATCGCATTACTCCCGAGTCGTTGTCATCGGAAGCCGCCTTTAGGGCATAAGTCCTTGTCTGCCACGCGCCCTTGTCGCCCTGATAGGGAAAGCCATCATCGCGAAATAGCTCGTCGGCACCGAGGAATATGTTAAACTGCTTATAGTCGTTGGCATCGTCGGCACTGCGGTAGAAGCGGCATCTTACGTTGACGTAGCGGCTGGTCAGCGCACTGCCCCTAAGTTCGGTAGGCAGACTGAACTCAGGACAGCAGTTCCAGTTCTTCAATACCACGTGCAACACCTTGTTGGAGGCATTTGTCGGGTCAGCCTCCACCGTAGCCGTAGAGCTGATGTTGCCGCCATAGCGTGACCACATAGTCCACGAGGTGCCCACCTCGTAGTTCTCAAAGTCGCATACGTTGAGCGGTGCCCCCATGACTGACGTACACGACAAAACACTGGCACATAGTGCCATAAACATACTCTTTACTTTCATTATTGGTATATCTGATTTGTTTTTGTCAGTTAGTGGGGGCTCTCTCTCTGTTTTCTGCAACTTCCCGGTAATTGTCTTTCTGCAATTCCCCGGTAGATTTTCTACAACTCCTCGGTAAGCAGCGCTTCGAGTTTTTCAGCTGAGAGACGAAGGCGGAACTGTCCCTTTATGGCAGCCGAGATGCGGCCGGTCTCCTCAGATACTACGATGGCAATGGCATCAGAAGCCTGAGAGATACCCATGGCGGCACGGTGGCGCAGTCCGAGTTCGCGCGGAATGTTGAGGTCATGGCTTACGGGAAGTATGCAGCCGGCAGCCTTTATGCGGAGCTTGCTGATTACCATGGCACCATCGTGCAGGGGTGAGTTCTTGAAAAAAATATTCTCTATAAGGCGCTGGTTGATGTTGGCATCCACCCTGTCGCCTGTAGCTACAATGTCTTCGAGCGGTGTGGTGCGCTCGATTACGATAAGTGCTCCGCACTTTGTGCGAGCCATGTTGATACATGCCAAGACGATAGGCATGATAGCCTCGCGGCCCATGCCTGCCATCTCGCTTTCGCGATGGCTCGTAAACCAGCGTATCACCTTGTATATCTTGTTGTGCTCGCCCAGGTTATAAAGGAACTTGCGTATCTCCTCCTGAAACAAGACGATGATTGCCAGTGCGCCCACGCTGACAAACTGGTCGAAGATGGCACCGGTGAGACGCATCTCCAATACTCGCGAGACAAACAGCCATATTATGATAAAAGCCAGTATGCCTGCGAACACGTTGAGCGTCCGTGACTCGCGCATGAAGCGGTAGGTATAATAAAGCATCAGTGCTACGAGCAGTATATCGATTGCGTCTTTTATTCCGAAGGATAGAAACATCACTTTTTCTCTCTACTTGTGTGGGTTGGCTCTACTGATTTATAGAACTCACCTGTTGTTTTATGGCGCAAAGGTAAATAAAAAAAAGCAGTTATGCAAGAAATTCCTTCTTTTTTCCGCTTTTGCTATCTCTTTGCCTGTTGTGTTTTGTAATTTGCTCTGTATGTGGAGACACACCCGGTTCTGTAAGGAAAGAAGAATTGTGCAGATGAAACAAAAGTGCATAGGGTTGCAACATCATCCGTCGTACAGGGCAATAATGATTTCAGGTGGTTTTGTTAATTACCACCGTAATGTACTAATAATTGCATCGCAACATCATCTCTGCTGTTGCCTTTACGTCGTGAACGCGTAGGATGTCGGCTCCCTGCTGCATGGAGATGAGGTTTAGGAGCATCGTGCCGTGCATGGCTGAGAGAGTGTCGGGCGTTACGTCGAGGGGCATCCACACCATGCGCTTGCGGCTCAGGGCTGCAAGCAGCGGCAGGGTAGGGAAGTGCTGCTTCACTTCGTTGAGGCGCAGCAGTATGTCGTAGTTGCCGCGTATTACGTCTTTGCCGAAGCCAAAGCCTGGGTCAAGGACGATGTCTTTGCAGCCTGCCTCACGCAGTTGCTCCACCTCGTTGGTGAAGCGGCTGAGCATACGCTCCATGGTAGGCTCTACAGACATCAGTATGTAGCCCACGCCGAGTCGGCCTACGGTGGCGAACATCTGCGGGTCGCTGCCCTCTGACACGTCGTTGATTATCTGCACCCCGTATTCCTCTGCTGCCATCCGTGCCACTGAGGCGCGGAAGGTATCTACGCTCACCACGGCACTGGGACACTCGCGGCGTATCACGCTCAGAGCCATGCGCAGGCGGCGCATCTCTTCCTCTTCGCTTACTTCGGTGGCACCGGGTCGTGTGCTGTATGCCCCTACGTCAATAATTTCGCCACCCTCGCTGATTATCTGCTCAGCGCGAGTGGCTATTTCTTTCTCCGACTGCACGCGACTGCCTGCATAGAAGGAGTCAGGCGTGCAGTTGAGTATTCCCATTATCTTTGTTTTCATAATTTTCGTTTGTTCTTCTCCCGCCCTTGCGGTGAGTGAGGGCGTGGGGTATGGTTACGGATTGGAAATGGATAGTCGCAGACTGGTGTATGTGGCCTTGTAGCGGAAGAGCTTCTCTCCGTTGTCGCCGGCCGACACGACTCCGCCGCTCAGCAGGCTGTATGTGCGTCCGCAGTTGGCGCAGTGCATTGACTGTGCGTTGCTGAACGATAGCGGGTAGTTGGCGCGGCGTTTGTCGTTGTAGCAGTTTGGACACTGGCGGTCGAACACGTAGAGTGCTCCGTCCTGAAACGAAGAGCGTCCTATAATCAGGCTGCCTGCCAGACCCAGCTGGCGCGAGGGTCGTGTGTTCATCTCCTCGGTGATGGATTCCTCGTGGGCGGTGGCTCCCTGCAGCTGTGCTGTGAGCTTGTAGGCAGTCGAGCCTATGGGCGATGTGGAGATGACGCAGAAGGTATTGTTGGAGTTCAGCGAGGCATAGAGCGGCGATGCCGTGTGCCCGTACTGGAAGTCAATCATATAGTAGCACTGATGGGTGGAGTATTCCCCCACCACCTCGCCTGTGCATGAGGTGATGAGCAGTGCCATAGCGAAGATAGATGCCAATGCTTTCATATTCAGTCTTTTGGTTATGTATGAGTAATAGCATTGTCTTTTCCGTGTAATCAGATACTGATTATGCGGTAAAGACAATGCTATTACACCCTAATCAGATAGCTGTTACTTACCCAGCAGTCGGCGCTCAGCCTCGTCAACGCGCTCGAAATGGAACCCGTCGAGTGTCTGCTGCATAAGGGCAGCGATGCGGTCGTTGCAGAGGTTGCCGATGGAGCCTTCGTGGGTGTGGTGTATGTTCTTGTTCGGAGTGAAGTTGCCAGCCTCGATGTCCAGTCCCACCTTCTTGTAGGCATCGCGGAACGGCATACCCTCCGTAGTCAGACGGTTGACCTCTTCCACGGAGAAGATGGCGTCATACATCGGATTGTCGAGTATGTCGCGGCGCACCTCCATCTTATTGATTATATAGGCCGTCATGCGCAGGCAGTCGAGCAGTTCGTCGAAGGCAGGCAGGAACACCTCCTTTATTATCTGCAGGTCGCGGAAATAACCGCATGGCAGGTTGTTCTGAATCAGCGTCACCTGCGTAGGCAGTGACTGCAGCTTGTTACACTTGGCACGAATCAGCTCAAACACGTCAGGGTTCTTCTTATGCGGCATGATGCTTGAGCCCGTGGTACACTCCTTTGGCAGTTTCACGAACTGGAAGTTCTGTGAGTTAAACAGGCAGGCATCAAAAGCCATCTTGGCCAGCGTGCCGGCCAGTCCGGCAATGGAGAAGGCTACGTTGCGCTCCATCTTGCCTCTGCCCATCTGTGCATATACCACGTTGTAATTCATCGTGTCGAAGCCCAGCAGGTCGGTGGTCATCTGACGGTTGAGCGGGAACGAAGAGCCATATCCTGCCGCAGAGCCCAGAGGGTTGCGGTTGGTCATCTTGTAAGCCGCCTGCAGGTAGAGCATATCGTCGGTCAGCGACTCGGCGTAAGCGCCAAACCACAGTCCGAAGCTTGACGGCATGGCAATCTGCAGGTGGGTATAACCAGGCATCAGCACATCTTTCGTAGCCTCGCTCTGCTGCTGGAGTTCGTCAAAGAGAGTCTTCACCTCGCCAACGACCTCGCGCAGACGGGCGCGTGTGAACAGTTTGAGGTCAACCAGCACCTGGTCGTTGCGTGAGCGACCGGAGTGAATTTTCTTGCCCATATCGCCCAGTGCGCGTGTGAGCATCAGCTCTACCTGAGAGTGTACGTCCTCGATGTCGTCCTCGATTACGAACTCGCCGCGGTCGGCAATGTCGTAGATTTTGCGCAATTCCTTAAGCAGCACCGGCAGTTCGTCATCGGCAATGAGACCGATGCTGTTGAGCATGGTGATATGAGCCATGGAGCCCATTACGTCGTACTTAGCCAGATAGAGGTCCATCTCGCGGTCTCTGCCCACGGTGAAGCGCTCTATCTCCTTGTTTATCTCAAATCCTTTTGACCAGAGTTTCATTATTTTATAATTGTTTTTTATGGTTGTCGGAGTAATCAGAGTAATCCGAATATTCCGAGTACTCGGAGAAATCTGATTAATCCAAATGCAAAGTTAGCAATTATTCTGCAATCGTGCAAATTTTCATGTGTAAAAAAAATGAAGCCTGCCATCACTGGCGGGCTCCATAAGTTGAGTTGCACTCAGGGAGTGCATGAGACCAAATGGCTATGGTCAGGGAAAACTATAATCATCTAATGAACAGCAGTTCGCGATACTTAGGCAGAGGCCACAGAGAGTCATCGACGGTGAGTTCCAGCTTGTCAATCTGGTAGCGTATATCGTCGAGCTTCGGCTCCACGGTGTCGTGGTAGGCGATGGCCTTCTCGTGTTCGCTCTCTATCTTGTTGGCAGCCTTGCGAGCCTCTACGAGTTCCTCCACCATACGCTCTATGCTGCTGATGCGCTCGGCAATCTCCTCAATGATTTTCACGTTGCGTGCAGAGAGCAGCTGTGCTTTTTCCTTGGTGAAGGCGGCAGTCATGTGCTCCACGTTGTGAAGCAGTTCGGTCTGGTAGCGCGTAGCCACGGGAATGATGTGGTTCATCGACAGGTCGCCGAGTACGCGGGCCTCTATCTGTATCTTCTTCGTGTAGGTCTCCCACTTCACTTCGTTGCGGGCCTCCAGCTCCTTCTTCGTCATTACGCCGAGGCTCTCAAACATCTGGATGCTCTCCTTGTCGAGATAGCGCTCGAAGATAACCGGACAAGATTTCTCTACGTCGAGTCCGCGGCGTGTAGCCTCTTCCACCCATTCATCGCTGTAGCCGTTGCCGTCGAAGCGGATAGGCTTACAGGTCTTTATGTCTTCACGTAATATGTCGATGATGGCGTGGTACTTGGCAGTGTGGCCAGTGCCCTCAAACTGCTTCTCTGTCACGGCTATGCGTGCATCCACGCGTTTCTTGAAGTCAGCCAATGCCTCGGCTACGGCAGAGTTCAGTGCAATCATCGCACTGGCACAGTTGGCCTCCGAACCCACGGCGCGGAACTCAAACCTGTTTCCTGTGAAGGCAAACGGCGACGTGCGGTTTCTGTCAGTGTTGTCAATGAAGAGCTCTGGTATCTCAGGTATGTCCATCTTCATGCCCTGCTTGCCGTCCATGTGGAAGATATCATCCTTGTCAGCCATCTCGATATGGTCGAGCAGTTCCGTCAGTTGCTTGCCGAGGAATGACGAAATGATTGCCGGAGGAGCCTCGTTGGCACCAAGGCGGTGGGCGTTGGTAGCCGACATGATTGAAGCCTTCAAGAGACCGTTGTGCTTATATACGCCCATCAGCGTCTCAACGATGAACACGGCGAAGCGCAGGTTCTGCTCAGGTGTCTTGCCCGGAGCGTGGAGCAGCACGCCGGTATCCGTGGAAAGCGACCAGTTGTTGTGCTTACCGCTGCCGTTGATGCCGGCAAAAGGTTTCTCGTGGAGCAAGGCGCGGAAGCCGTGCTTGCGTGCCACGCGCTTCATGAGCGACATGAGCAGCATGTTATGGTCAACGGCCAGGTTGGTCTCCTCAAAGATAGGAGCCAGCTCAAACTGGTTAGGAGCCACCTCGTTGTGGCGTGTCTTGCATGGTATGCCGAGTTCCAGAGCCTGTATCTCGAGGTCGCGCATGAAAGCAGCCACGCGCTCAGGGATGGAGCCGAAGTAGTGGTCGTCCATCTGCTGGTTCTTCGCAGAGTCGTGTCCCATCAGCGTGCGACCTGTCAGCAGGAGGTCAGGGCGTGCGGCATACAAGCCCTCGTCAACGAGGAAGTATTCCTGTTCCCAACCCAGGTTTGATGTTACCTTCTTCACCTCGGGGTCGAAATACTGGCATACCTCAGTGGCAGCCACGTTGACGGCCTTCAGTGCGCGCAGCAGTGGAGCCTTATAGTCGAGAGCCTCGCCGGTGTAAGAGATGAACACGGTTGGGATGCACAGTGTGTCATCGATTATGAATACGGGTGATGTAGGATCCCAGGCAGAGTAGCCGCGTGCCTCAAACGTGGCGCGTATGCCGCCTGATGGAAAACTGGATGCGTCAGGCTCCTGCTGCACGAGCAGTTTTCCGGAGAACTCCTCTATCATACCGCCCTTGCCGTCGTGCTCCACGAAGGAGTCGTGCTTCTCGGCAGTGCCTTCGGTCAGTGGCTGAAACCAGTGGGTGTAGTGGGTCACACCCTGTTCCTTCGCCCACTGCATCATGCCCATAGCAACAGCATCTGCCACCTTGCGGTCAAGGCGTGCGCCGTTGTCCATCACGTCAATCATCTGGTCATACACTCCCTTTGGCAGGTATTTATACATCTTCTCGCGGTTGAATACCTTGCTTGCGAAGTATTCATACGGACGCTCCGTTGGCATCACTACGTCGAGCGGCTTCTTCTTGAAGGCTTCGCCCACTACCTGAAATCTTAGTTTTTCCATAATCTTGTTGTGATTTTGTGTTTGTGTATCGTGTTGTCTCCTTTTGTCTCTCCCAGTCTTATGCCTTGGTCCATTTCTCTATGCGGCGCAGAGCCTCGTCGGTATTCTCGCGGGTACCGAAGGCGGTAAGCCTTACGTATCCCTCGCCCGAGGGACCGAACCCCACGCCTGGCGTGCATACCACGCCCACGCCGTAGAGCAGTTCCTCAAAGAACTGCCATGAGCCTTGTCCGCCCTGGGTCTTCATCCATATATATGGTGCATTCTCTCCGCCGTAGCACTCGTAGCCCAGCGAGCGCAGCGTGGTAAGCATCCTGCGGGCATTGTCCATGTAGTAGCCGATGGTCTGGCGTATCTGTTCCTTGCCTTCGGGCGAATAGATTGCCTCGGCTGCACGCTGCGATACGTAGCTCGTGCCGTTAAACTTGGTACACTGGCGGCGCAGCCACAACTGGTTGAGCGGCACGCGCTCACCGTCGAAGTCGGCCACGGTGACTTCCTTAGGCACTATGGTGTAGCCGCAGCGTATGCCAGTGAAACCGGCAGTCTTGGAGTAGCTGTGGAACTCCACGGCGCATTTCCTCGCTCCGCGTATCTCATAGATGCTATGTGGTATGGCGGGGTCTTGTATATAGGCCTCGTAGGCTGCATCATAGAGTATCAGGGCATCGTGCTTCAGTGCGTAGTTCACCCACTTGCGCAACTCCTCCTTGGTGATTACCGTGCCAGTGGGGTTGTTAGGGTAGCACAGGTATATCACGTCAACGTGACGGTCTTTCGGTATCTGCGGCACAAAGCCGTTCTCTGCCGTTGTGGGCAGATAGCGCACCTTGGTCCAGCGACCGTCCTCAAACGTGCCACAGCGACCTATCATCACGTTGGAATCTACATATACGGGATATACCGGGTCGGTCACACCGATGAAGTTGTCCCAGTGGAGCAGCTCTTGGAAATTACCCGTGTCAGACTTTGCACCGTCGTTGATGAATACCTCGTCGATGTCGAGGTGTATGCCTCGTGGCAGGAAGTCATTCTTCAGTATGGCCTCGCGCAGGAATTCATAGCCCTGTTCCGGACCGTAGCCGCGGAAGGAATCAGCCGTGGCCATCTCATCTACGGCCTTGTGCATGGCTTCTGTCACGGCAGGACACAGAGGCTGAGTGACGTCGCCAATGCCCAGCGATATCACGTTGACGCCTGGATGTGTCACCTTGAAGGCCTTCACCTTCTTTGCTATGTCGGCAAACAAATAGTTGCTTTGCAGATTGAGGAAGTGTGTGTTAACTAATGCCATATTATTTACAATTCTATATACACCTACTTATTTCTCCATCGAATACGAAGTCTGCTCCTCCAGTCATATATACGTGGTTGTCATCCTTGCGCCATTCTATACGGAGCGTGCCACCGTCCATCAGTATCTCTGCCTCGCGACCTCGCACTCTGCCTGACTTCATGGCAGCCACTGCCGTGGCGCAGGCTCCCGTGCCGCAGGCCATGGTGATGCCGCTGCCACGCTCCCATACGCGGGTGCGGATGCCGTCAGACTGGATTCTGGCAAACTCTATGTTGCAGCGCTGCGGAAAGGCTTCGTGACATTCCAACTGCGGTCCTCTCTGTCCTACCTGCTCCACGTCGTCGGTGAAGATGACGTAGTGGGGATTGCCCATGGATACGAACGTGCCGTCGAGGCCGTCGGCCTTCTGCGCGTCATACTGGCTGCTGCTCTCGAACACGGGTTCGCCCATATCTACCGTCACGCTTTCTACTGTGCCCCCGGGCGCAAGGTGCAGCGTGAGCACCTTGATGCCTGAGAGCGTGTGCAGACGTATTTGTGTTTGTGTTGTCAGTCCCCTCTCATACAGATACTTGCCTATGCAGCGACTTGCATTGCCACACATCATGGCCTCAGAACCGTCGGCGTTGAAGATGCGCATGGAGAAATCGGCCTCTGCCGTGGCAGAACGGTCTATCAACACCAGTCCGTCAGAGCCTATTCCCTTGTGGCGGTCGCTCCAGAGTATGGCAGCCACACTGGGGTCGGCAATCGTCTCGCGCGTCAGGTCAACGTATATGTAGTCGTTGCCGCAACCGTGCATCTTCGTAAACTTTACTTTCTCTGCCATTTTGCTACTGTTTTCGTGTTGGGTTATCCTTTTTATTATTATTTCGATGCAAAGTTAAACAAAAAGTCAGAAATAACAAAATATTTTTGACTTTTTGTTTTATATTCCTATAAACTCATGCCGATTTGTAAACAATTACATACATTTTTCTTGCTTTCTGTTGTCATTTATGCAAAAAATCGGCTGTTGTGTTGTCAAAGTGTCAAAACGGAGTGATAATTAGGGGTTCAGTGCATGACAAATAAAACATCACACTCCAACCGATGCGCATATCCGGCATGGTTGGAGTGTGATGGTGATTTATTATAAAAATGGTGATTTATTATAAAAATTATGCACACCTACTTATATCACTGTTTTTATTTACACGAGGTATTCGTTAACCTTCTTTGCCGCATCACGGCCGCTTGCCATGGCACGCACCACGAGGCTTGCACCATTGGCGGCATCGCCGCAGATGAATACGTTGTCAGGATACTCAGGATGCTCTGGTTTGAGGAAACCCATGGCAAGGAGCACGAGTTCTGCCTTGATAACCTCGGGTTCGCCAGCCTCTACCATCAGTGGCCTGCCGCCTTCGGGGTTTGGCTTCCAGTCAATAGGCTGTATCTTCACGCCTGTCAGTTTGCCGTTCTCGCCAAGGAACTCCAGCGTGTTGATGTTCCACCGGCGTGTGCAGCCCTCCTCATGACTTGAGGTGGTCTTCAGCGTGCGCGGCCAGTTAGGCCAAGGGTTCTGCGGGTCTTCGGGTCCCTCAACGGGGCGCGGCATTATCTCTATCTGCGTCACGCTCTTGCAGCCCTGGCGGTGGGCAGTGCCTATGCAGTCGCTGCCAGTGTCGCCGCCACCGATGACGAGCACGTCCTTGTCTTTGGCGGTGATGCGCTCATCGCTGCTGAACTCCATGCCTGCCAGCACGCGGTTCTGCTGTGAGAGCAGTTCAAGGGCGAAGTGTACGCCCTTCAGTTCGCGGCCGGGAGCCTTGAGGTCACGCGCAGTAGGCGTTCCGGTGGCAATCACTACAGCGTCATAATCTTTAAGTGAAGAGTGAAGAGTGAAGAGTGAAGAATCTGCTACCGCCGTTCCATCCGCAGGCAATTCTTCATTCTTAATTCTTAATTCTTCATTAAAGCGGAACTCTATGCCCTCCTGCTCCATCAGCTCTATGCGACGGTCGATGACCGACTTATTCAGTTTGAAGTTAGGGATGCCATAGCGCAGCAGTCCGCCAGCAGCCTCGTTCTTTTCAAGTACGGTGACGCTGTAGCCCATCTGGTTAAGATAATGTGCGGCAGAGAGGCCAGCAGGACCTGCACCTACCACGGCTACCTTCTTGCCGTTGCGCTTGATGTCGGTGCGTGGCTGTATGTATCCCTCGCGGAAAGCCGCCTCGATGATGGCACACTCGTCTTCGCGGTTGGTGGTAGGCTCATGGTTGAAGCGGTTGAGCACGCAAGCCTTCTCACACAGTGCCGGACAGATGCGTCCCGTAAACTCAGGGAAGGGGTTAGTGGTAGAGAGCAACTGGAAAGCAAGTTGCCAATCGCCTTTATACAAGGCATCATTCCATTCGGGTGCCTTATTGCCAAGCGGACAAGCCCAGTGGCAGAATGGCACGCCGCAGTCCATGCAGCGTGAGGCCTGTTCACGTCGCTGGTGGGTATTGAGCGTCTGCTCCACCTCACCGAAATCGTGTATGCGGTCGTTTATAGGGCGGTATCCCGCCTCCTGACGATGTATAGTTAGAAATGCTTTTGGGTTTCCCATTGTTGTTTTTCGTTATTACGTTTCTTCGATATTTCGATATTACGTTATTTCGATATTACGCCTATTCGTTATTTCGTCATAACGTTATTTCGATATTTCGTTATTTTAATAATCCCTTTGTATGTCAGCAATCTTCTCGTGCAGCTTTGCCATCTGTTCCTCCTGCAGCACACGCTTGTATTCTATAGGCACAACTTGTATGAAGTCTTCTACGCAGTGCTGCCAGTCATCAAGCATACGGCCTGCCAGTGCACTGCCCGTATGCAGATAGTGCTGACGTATCAGCTCAAGCAGTTCCTTGCGGCTTACGCTGTCTTCTACCAGACTGAGCTCCACCATGTCCATGTTGCAGAAATAGTCAAACGAATGGTCGGGGTCATATACGTAAGCCACACCGCCTGACATGCCTGCGGCGAAGTTCCTGCCAGTCTTGCCGAGCACGACGACGCGTCCGCCCGTCATATATTCGCAGCAGTGGTCGCCGGCACCCTCGATGACGGCCGTAGCACCCGAGTTACGTACTCCGAAGCGCTCGCCCACCTTGCCGTTGACGTAGAGCTGTCCGCTGGTGGCACCATAGAGTCCGGTGTTGCCTGCAATGATATTCTCCTCAGCCTTGAAGTCAGAGCGCGAAGGAGGCAGTATCGCTATGCGTCCGCCGCTGAGACCCTTGCCGAAATAGTCGTTGGCCTCGCCTTCAAGGCGCAGGTTGACTCCGCTTACGGCAAATGCTCCGAAGGATTGTCCGGCAGAACCCTTGAATTTAATGTTTATCGTGCCCTCGGGCAGTCCGTGTTCGCCGTAACGCTTGGCAATGACACCCGAAAGCATGGTAGTCACGGCACGGTCGGTATTGCGTATGGTATAGTCAAGGGTCAGTTCCTCCTGACTGTCGATGGCATGCTGGGCGGCAGCAATGATTTCCTCATCCTTCACACCGCTTACCTTCGTATAGGCGCTACGATCCCAGTAGAGAGCCTTGTCGGTCTCGGGCTTGTGGAGCAGGCGACCGAAGTCTATCGTCTTCTGCTTGTCAGTAGCATTTGTGGTATCCACCTCGATGAGGTCTGTGCGACCGATAATCTCCTTCAGACTGTGAACGCCAATCTCGCTGAGGTATTCGCGCACCTGCTCTGCAAGGAAGGTGAAGAAGTTGACCACGTAGTCAGCCTTGCCCTCGAAGTGCTTGCGCAGTTCGGCATCTTGCGTAGCCACACCCATCGGACAGGTGTTGGTATTACACTTACGCATCATCACGCAGCCCAGCACTATCAGCGGCAGTGTGCCGAAGGAGAACTCATCGGCACCGAGCATAGCCATGATTACCACGTCCTTGGCAGTCTTCAGCTGACCGTCGGTCTGCAGGCGTACCTGATTTCTAAGTCCGTTGATTACGAGCGTCTGCTGCGTCTCTGCCAATCCTATCTCAGGCGAGATGCCGGCGAAGCGCATTGACGATGCCGGACTTGCACCCGTGCCGCCCTCGGCACCGCTGATTACGATAAGGTCGGCCTTTGCCTTTGCCACACCAGCGGCTATTGTGCCCACGCCACTCTCTGCAACGAGCTTCACGCTGACGGCAGCCGTCGGGTTGATGTTCTTCAGGTCGAAGATTAGCTGTGCCAGATCCTCGATGCTGTAGATGTCATGGTGAGGTGGTGGTGAGATGAGTGAGATGCCAGGTATGGCATTACGCGTCTTGGCAATGATGTCGTTGACCTTGAAGCCAGGCAACTGTCCGCCCTCACCAGGCTTGGCACCCTGTGCCACCTTTATCTGTATCTCCTCTGCGTTGACAAGATATTCTGCCGTTACGCCGAAGCGGCCTGAGGCAATCTGCTTGGTCTTACTGTTCAGACTTACTCCGTCAACCTCACTATGGTAACGTGTGTTGTCTTCGCCGCCCTCGCCGGTATTGCTGCGAGCACCTAATCGGTTCATTGCAAGAGCCAAGGCCTCGTGTGCCTCGATGCTGAGAGCGCCAAACGACATGGCTCCCGTGACGAAATGCTTCACGATACTCTCCACCGGCTCCACCTCATCCAGCGGTACTGGCGTAGTTGCTCTCTTCCATCCAAGGAAGTCGCGCAGGAAGATAGGTTTCTCTTTCTCGTCAACAAGCTGAGCCCACTCCTTGAATTTCTTGTAACTGCCCAATCGGGTGGCAATCTGCAGGTTGGCGATGGTGTCTGGTGTCCAGGCGTGGAGTATTCCGTCCTTGCGCCAGGAGAACTGACCATTGTTCTTGAGTGAGGAGTGGAGAGCAGAGTGTGAAGAAGTTGAACTGCTGTCAGACAAATCTTCATTCTTCTTTCCTTCTTCCTTCAATCTTATCGCATCGCGTGCAATCTCCTTCAGTCCTATGCCGCCTATGGTGCTTGTCTGCGTGCCGAAATAGCGTTGCAGGAGGTCTTCGCCGAGGCCGATGCTCTCAAATATCTTGGCACCGCGATAAGAGCGTATGGTAGAGATGCCCATCTTCGACATCACCTTCTTCAGTCCCTTGTCAACGGCCTTGATGTAATGAGCCTCTGCCGTGGCATAATCCTCTTGTATCTTGTGGTTCTTCACAAGGTTGTCAAGCACTGCAAAGGTCATATATGGACAGATGGCACTGGCTCCATAGCCCAGCAGTAGTGCTGCGTGCATCACCTCGCGTATCTCACCGCTCTCAACGATGAGTGCCGTCTGCACGCGCTTCTGTACGCTGATAAGGTGATGGTGTACCGCCGAAACTGCCAGCAGCGATGGTATTGCCGCACGGCTGTCATCGATGTCGCGGTCGGTGAGTATGATGTAGTTCACGCCATCATCCACTGACTGCTCCGCCTCCTTGCATATATTGTCCAAGGCCAGTCGCAGTCCTTCCTCGCCTTTCTCTGTCTCGAAGGATATCTCTATCTTCTTTGTGTTAAAACCCTTGTAGCGGATGTTGCACAATATGTCGAGCTGAGCATTGGTAAGCACCGGCTGCGGCAGGCGCACCATCTTGCAGTTGGAGGCGTCAGGTGTCAGAATGTTCGTGCCAACGGCACCGATGTATTCCGTCAGCGACATTACGAGTTCCTCGCGTATAGGGTCGATGGCGGGGTTTGTTACCTGTGCGAATTGCTGGCGGAAGTAGTTGAAGAACACCTGCGGACGGTCGCTGATGACGGCCAGTGGTGTGTCGTTGCCCATGGCAGCCACAGGCTCCTGTGCGTTGGTAGCCATAGGCACGATGGTCTTCTCGATGTCTTCCTGTCCGAAGCCGAACTCTACGAGGCGCTTCTCGTAGTCATTGACGGAGTTGCTGACCTTGCGTCCGCTTTTGAGTTTCTCCAGCTGTACGCGGTTTTCGCTGAGCCACTGGCGGTAGGGGTGAGCCTTAGCCAGTTGTTCCTTTATCTCTCCGTCGTAATATATCTTGCCTTCCTGCGTGTCAACGAGCAGTATCTTGCCAGGTTGCAGGCGACCCTTGCTCACTACATCGGCAGGCTCAAAGTCCATGACGCCTACCTCTGATGCTACTACCATCATGCCTTGCTTGGTGATGGTGTAACGTGATGGGCGCAGGCCGTTGCGGTCGAGCATACCGCCGGCATAGCGTCCGTCAGAGAACAACAGTGCCGCCGGACCGTCCCATGGCTCCATGAGTATGGAGTGATATTCATAGAAGGCTTTGAGGTCATCGCTGATAGGGTTCTTGTCGTTGAACGATTCCGGCACGAGTATCGCCATTGCCTGTGGCAGTGACAATCCGCTCATCATCAGGAATTCAAACACGTTGTCGAGGCTTGCCGAGTCACTCATGCCCTCCTGCACGATAGGACGCAAATCGCTGATGTCGCCCAGAGCCTTGCTTGAAAGCACACTCTCGCGAGCCTTCATCCAACCGCGGTTGCCGCGTATGGTGTTGATTTCGCCGTTGTGGGCGAGCAAGCGGAAGGGCTGAGCCAGTGACCACGTAGGGAATGTGTTTGTGCTGAATCGTGAATGTACCAGCGCCAGTCCGCTTGTAAAGTATTGGTTTGACAAATCGGGGAAATACCTCCTGAGCTGTCCGCTGGTAAGCATTCCCTTATATATTATGTTCTTGTTTGACAGTGAACAGATGTAGAAGTCCTTGTCAGTGATGCGGTTTTCTATGCGCTTGCGCACCTTGTATAGCGTACGCTCGAAGACAAGGCTGTCGTTGGCGGTGTCGGTAGCGTTGGCGTTGGTCTCTGGTGTCACGAACACCTGTTTTATTGCCGGTTCCACTTCGCGTGCAGCTACGCCGAGTGCCTCGGGCTGCGTTGGTACCTCGCGCACGTGCATCAGCTGCAGTCCCTCGCGCTCTATCTCCTCAATCATCACGCTGAAAATCTGCTGCTGTGCAGTCTCATCCTTCGGCAGGAAAACCAGTCCGGTGCCGTAGTGTCCCTTCTCAGGCACGGGTATTCCCTGAAGCAGTATAAATTCATGGGGTATCTGCACCATTATGCCGGCGCCGTCGCCAGTCTTGTCGCGCGTCTCGGCACCTCGGTGCTCCATGTTTTCGAGCACACGCAAGGCATTGTCAACCAATTCGTGACTCTTACCACCATGAATGTTTACCACCATGCCCACACCGCAGGCATCGTGTTCGTATTCTGCTTGATAAAGTCCATTGTTTTGTTTACACTGTGTCATATTATCCTATTATAAATCTTTCATTTTGTCAGAATTTCGGTGCAAAGTTAATACAAATTGTTATGTTTTACAATAAAAACGTGAACAATTTTATATTATAATTAGATAATAATGACACTTTGTAAAATATTTCGCAATAATTCTATCATTATGTAAACGAAACGCAGTTATGGTATTACGTTTTGTTTTCATAATGTCATTTCGTGTCGTCAGGAAGAACAAAATAAAGCACAAACTCCACGAGTTTGTGCTTATATAATATATATAAGGTGTGTTCTCTCAATCACCACCTGCGTTAGTGTCTATCCCACGCTGCCCTCAAGGCTTACGCTGAGGAGCTTCTGTGCCTCTACGGCAAACTCCATCGGGAGTTTCTGCAGTACCTCCTTGGCATAGCCGTTGACTATAAGACCTACGGCATCCTCAGTCGATATGCCACGCTGGTTGCAGTAGAGCAACTGTGCCTCGCTTATTTTGGAAGTCGTAGCCTCATGCTCCACCACGGCGGTGTTATTGCGTATGTCCATATATGGGAAGGTATGCGCACCGCAATGGCTGCCAAGCAGCAGGGAGTCGCAAGAGGAATAGTTGCGCGCACCGTCGGCCTTTGAGGTGGCACGCACCAGTCCGCGGTATGAGTTCTGCGAGTGTCCGGCAGAGATACCCTTTGATATTATCGTTGACTTGGTATTCCTGCCCATGTGTATCATCTTCGTACCCGTGTCAGCCTCCTGATAGTTGTTGGTAACAGCCACAGAGTAGAACTCTGCCTGCGAACCATCGCCGCGCAACACACACGATGGGTATTTCCATGTTATTGCAGAGCCCGTCTCCACCTGCGTCCATGACAGCTTTGAGTTCTCGCCGCGCAAGTCTCCACGCTTCGTCACGAGGTTGAGCACACCGCCCTTGCCATGCTCATCGCCAGGATACCAGTTCTGTACGGTAGAATACTTCACCTCGGCTCGGTTCATCACTACTATCTCAACGATGGCGGCGTGGAGCTGGTTCTCGTCGCGCATGGGAGCGGTGCAGCCCTCGAGGTATGAGACGTAGGAGTCGTCGTCGGCAATAATCAGCGTGCGCTCAAACTGTCCGGTTCCGGCAGCATTGATGCGGAAATAAGAAGACAGTTCCATGGGGCATCGCACGCCCTTTGGTATATACACGAACGAGCCGTCGGAGAAGACTGCCGAGTTCAAGGCGGCGAAGAAGTTGTCGCGGTAGGGCACTACCGAACCGAGATACTGGCGTATGAGGTCGGGGTGCTCCTTGATGGCCTCGCCTATCGACATGAATATGATGCCGAGCTCCTTCAGTTTGTCCTTATATGTAGTCTTCACACTTACGGAGTCCATGATGGCATCCACTGCCACGCCGCTCAGAGCCAGTCGCTCCTCCAAGGGAATACCCAGCTTGTCGAAAGTCTTTTCGAGTTCGGGGTCTATTTGTCCGTCCTCCGTAAGGTTGGGGTTCTTCTTCTTTGCCATGGGGTCGGCATAGTAGGATATGGCCTGGTAGTCGATTGGTGGCAGGGTCACGTGTCCCCACGTCGGCTGCTTCATGGTCTGCCAGTGGCGGAAAGCCTTCAGGCGGAAGTCGAGCATCCACTGCGGTTCTCCTTTCTTTGCCGAAATAAGTCGCACGATGTCTTCGGTCAGTCCGTTTGGAATGACCTCTGTATCGACTTCTGTTGTAAAGCCGTACTCGTATTTTTGCTCCGCCACCTGGCGGACGAATTCGTTTTTCTCTGCCATTGCGGGTGCAAAGTTACACATTTTTTTCTATATAGCCAAGTCGATTGGCTTTTTTCGTTGTTAACGGCATGGAAAAAACCGTGTGTGGTTATCAGTATCTGATTATGTGGTAATGTCATTGCGTTTACCATATAATCACATACTGATTACGTGGCAAATGGTGTGCGATTTCGATGGCTGCTGTGGGAGCGTGGTTCTGCAAGGGTGAGTGCTCATGAAACCGGCATGGGGAGCACCGTGGTGTGTATTTATTTACACTTTGCAACAAAATGTAAGCATTTTCGCGCAAAATGTAAACAAAAAGCAAGATATAAGGCATAGATACTGACAAAATGCATAATAAATAAAAATATTTCTAACATTATACAACTAAAACCTTTGATTATTTTACATAATGTTGTAATTTTGCATTGTCAATTGACAGAATGACGTCCTTCCGTGCGCAAGGGAGTGACAAATGTAAAACTATAATTATAATAAGGTATGAAAAAGATTGAGGCTATAATCCGCAAGACTAAATTTCAGGATGTAAAGGATGCCTTGCTTAATTCTGACATTGACTGGTTTGAGTACCATGACGTTCACGGCATAGGGCAGAGCCGTCAGGAGAGGATATACCGCGGTGTGCAGTACAGCACCGATGTCATTGAGCGCGTGGCGCTGACCATCATCTGCCGTGAGCAGTTTGTGGAGCCCACGATACGGGTTATAATGCAGGTGGCTCATACGGGCAAGGTAGGTGACGGACGCATCTTCCTCAGCGATGTGATTGACTGCTACTCCATACGCACTGGCGAGCACGGCGATACCGTGCTGGCCGACAAGAAGTAATGTTACCATAAAAAACGACACAACTATGATTACAGATATTACAATGACAATAGCCACGCCCCTCGCTGCCACCGTTGCCGAGGAGGCAAAGGATTACGTTAACGGCCTTGACACGCTGTGGGTGCTGCTGGGTGCCATGTTGGTTTTCTGGATGCAGCCGGGCTTCGCCCTCGTGGAGGCTGGGATGACGCGCTCGAAGAATACGGCTAACATACTGATGAAGAACTTCTGCGACTTCATGTGCGGCTCGGTGCTCTACTGGATTCTGGGTTTCTCAATCATGTATGGTGCCGGCACGAGCTTCTTCGGATGGGAAGGCTTCGGATTTATCGGCACAGACTCTAACGTGCCGGCAGAGTGTACGTTCATCTTCCAGACCGTCTTCTGTGCTACGGCAGCCACGATAGTATCAGGTGCCATGGCCGAGCGCACCAAGTTTTCTATGTATTTCGTATATTCCATGCTCATTTCTGCCTTCGTTTACCCTATCGAGGGTCACTGGTCATGGGGCGGAGGATGGCTCGCTGAGATGGGATTTCACGACTTTGCCGGCTCAACGGTAGTTCACCTTTGTGGCGGTGCGCTGGCATTGGCGGGAGCCATGGTACTCGGTCCGCGCATCGGCAAGTACGACAAGGAGGGAAAGAGTCGCGCCATACCCGGACATAACCTCGCTCTCTGCGCCCTGGGCGTCTTCTGCCTGTGGGTAGGATGGTTCGGCTTCAACCCTTGTTCAACCGTTGCTGCTACGGGATATGCTAACGCAGTAAGCATGAGCCACGTGTTCGTAACAACCAACATGGCCGCTGCTACCGGCGGACTGGCTGCCTTGGCATATACCTGGCTCGTCGATGGAAAACCATCATTATCAATGGTCTGCAACGGCGTATTGGCAGGATTGGTAGGCATTACGGCAGGTTGCGACTGCGTAAGTATCGGTGCCTCTGCCGTAATTGGAATAGTGGTCAGCACAATAATGTGCCTGTCTGTTGCGTTTATTGATAAGAAACTGAAGATTGACGACCCCGTTGGTGCCGTATCCGTACACGGCGTGGGCGGACTGCTCGGCACGGTTCTCTGCGGTGTCTTCTGCGACCCGGCCATCAGCGGCGTTGACTGCGGAGCAGCAACAGTGATGGGGCGCGTTGGCATCGAGGCTCTCGGAGCAGTGACAGTGGCTGCCTTCGCATTCGTCATGGGACTGGCTATCTTCTGCGGCATAAAGTACACCCACGGACTACGATGCGACAAGATTATCGAGGAAGAAGGCCTTGACATCTACGAGCATGGTGAGGCGTGCTACAACTAATCAAACGTAACAAAATATAGTTAAACATATACTTATCGCTTATGAAAATAATGTCAAGATATTATGCCCTTGCGGCATTGATGATTGCTCCTGCCATGGCTATGGCTGAGGAGACGAAAGAAGGTATAGAGACTACCATTGCGGCCGACGTGGTGAGCAACTACATCTGGCGCGGAGACCACCTCGGTGACGTATCCTTGCAGCCTACGCTCGGCATTGGCCATAAGGGGCTGAGCCTTACGGCATGGGGCAGCGTGGGACTGAGCAACTCTAAGGATACGAAGGAGTTTGACCTGACGCTCAGTTACACCACGGGCGGACTGAACATTGGCATCACCGATTATTGGTTTGATGAGGGACAAGACCCCGACAACCGCTATTTCAAGTACGATGCCCACGGCACTAACCATGTGTTTGAGGCCAACATAGGCTATGACTTCGGTTTCCTCAGTGCACAGTGGTTTACTAACTTCGCCGGCAATGATTATAACGAGAGCGGCAAGCGTGCCTACAGTTCCTACTTTGAGTTCAACGTGCCATTCAAACTGGCCTCGGTTGACTGGAAAGCCACTGCCGGTGCGGTGCCCTATGCCACGGATTTCTACGCCACCACGGGTTTCGCCGTGACCAATCTCTCGCTGATGGCAACGAAAGAAATAAAGATTACCGATTCATTTTCTGTACCAATATTTGCGCAGGTGGCTGCTAACCCCTGCTCTCAGAAAGCATATCTGGTTTTAGGTTTCACTGTACAACCGTAATCTTCTCCAGATAGCACGCCCCCCTCTCCTGCTCAGACATGGGAGAGGGGGTTTCTTTTTATGTCATGATGCGGCGTTCTGACAGTTTGCAACAAAACGATATGTTTTCAATACAAAGTGAAAACAAAATGACAGTTAAACAGTCTTTACGCTTTACACTTTATTACTTTATTCTCTTTTCAACAAACAAAAAGTAAGTAAAAAGTTTGTTGTTTTATCAAAATGTATTAACTTTGCATCTGAAATAAGATACAAACACAGGATAAAGAAATAGGGATATGAACACAAAGTATATTTTCGTTACAGGCGGTGTGGTTTCCTCTCTGGGCAAGGGTATTATCTCTGCCTCGATAGGCAAGCTGCTACAGGCAAGGGGATATAAGATTACAATACAGAAGTTTGACCCTTACATCAACATTGACCCGGGCACGCTAAATCCCTATGAGCACGGCGAGTGCTACGTGACCGACGACGGTATGGAGACAGACCTCGACCTCGGACACTACGAACGCTTTACGGGCATACGCACCACGCGCCACAACTCCGTGACCACCGGTCGTATATACAAGGCCGTAATCGACCGCGAGAGGCGTGGTGACTATCTTGGCAAGACCATACAGGTGGTGCCCCACATTACTGATGAGATAAAGCGACGTATGCTGAGAGTGGAAGGGATGAAAGACGGAGAGACGAAGGAGGAAGATTATGACTTCGTAATCACCGAGGTGGGCGGCACGATTGGCGATATAGAGAGCGCCCCGTTCATGGAGGCTATAAGGCAACTGAGGTGGGAACTGGGCAGGAATGCCGTCTGCGTACACCTGACGTACGTGCCTTATCTCAAGGCGGCAGGCGAACTGAAGACCAAGCCTACGCAGCACTCTGTGAAGGAATTGCAAAGCATGGGCATACAGCCCGACATCCTTGTGCTGCGCACGGAGCATCATCTTGACGACGCAATGCGCCAGAAGGTAGCGTCATTCTGTAATGTTGACCTCGAATGTGTGGTGCAGAGTGAGGATATGCCAAGCATATATGAAGTGCCGGTCAACATGCAAAGGCAGGGACTTGACGCTGCCATACTGCGCAAAATGGGAATACCCGTGGGAGAGACACCAGCCATGAAGCCATGGCGCAGTTTCCTCGAAAAGCAGAGAATGGCAAGCCGGGAGGTGCGCATCGGACTTGTAGGCAAGTACGACCTGCAGGATGCTTATAAGAGCATACGCGAGAGTCTCAGTCTGGCTGGAATCTATAACGACGTGAAGGTCAGGGCAGAGTTTGTCAACAGCGAGGACATTACGCACGACAACGTGGCTGAACGGCTGCAGGGCATGGCAGGCATCGTGATATGTCCGGGCTTCGGCAATCGCGGCACAGAGGGTAAAATCATTGCTGCGGAGTACTGCCGTGAGCACGATATGCCTACCTTTGGTATCTGTCTCGGTATGCAGATGATGGTGATTGAGTTTGCGCGCAACGTGCTTGGCTACAAGGATGCCAACAGTGCTGAGATGGAAGCGCAGACGGAGCATAACGTCATCGACCTGATGGAGGAGCAGAAAGACGTCAAGCAGATGGGCGGCACAATGCGACTGGGTGCTTATGACTGTCAGCTGAAGGAGGGAAGCACCGCATGGCAGGCTTACTCTTCAATCTCCGCTCTTGCTTCTTCAGTAATAAGCGAGCGTCACAGACACCGCTATGAGTTCAACAACCGCTACCGCACGGAGTATGAAGAGAAAGGCATGAAGTGCGTAGGCATAAACCCAAGGGCCGACCTTGTGGAGATAGTAGAGATACCCGGGAAGCGTTGGTACATCGGTACGCAGTTCCATCCGGAGTATTCTTCAACGGTGCTGCATCCGCATCCTTTATTTATGAGTTTCGTAAAGACATGTGCTGAGTAGTGATATAAGAAATGGAACAGTTGAAACACGAGTGCGGCGTGGCGATGGTTCGCCTGCTGAAGCCGCTGGAATACTATAAGAAGAAGTACGCAACTCACCGTTACGGACTGGGGAAGCTCTATCTGATGATGGAGAAGCAGCACAACCGCGGACAGGAAGGTGCAGGCATGGCTTGCGTGAACCTTACGGCACAGCCTGGAGAGGAGTATATGTTTCGTGAGCGTGCAGAAGGCAAAGATGCCATTACCGAGATTTTCAGCAGAATCGAAGGCTCTGCTTTCCCACTATTCAATTCCCAGCTCTACATGGGGCATCTGCGCTATTCCACTACGGGAAAGAGCGGATTGAAGTACGTTCACCCCTTCCTGCGGCGCAATAACTGGAGGGCTAAGAACCTTGCACTGTGCGGAAACTTCAACATGACCAACATCGACGAGGTCTTTCAGCACCTCACGCAGCAGGGACAGTCGCCTCGTTACTATGGCGATGCCTACATAACGCTCGAACTGATGGGCCACCGCCTTGACCGAGAGGTGGAGCGACTCTATGACATTGCGAAGTCACAGGGACTGCAAGGGACTGACATCACTGACTATATCGACAACCACGTTGACATGACCAACGTGCTGCGCACTACGATGCAGCATTTCGATGGCGGCTACGTGATGTGCGGACTGACGGGTTCGGGCGAGATGTTTGCCGTCAGAGACCCTTGGGGCATACGCCCGGCCTTCTGGTATCAGGATGATGAAGTGGTGGTAGTGGCATCGGAGCGCCCCGTTATACAGACCTGTTTCGACCTTGAAGCATCGCAGATACGCGAGCTGCAGCCCGGACAGTCGCTTATCGTCAACAAGGCAGGACGCATCAGTACGAAGCAGATTACCACGCCGCAGCAATACTCCGCATGCTCGTTTGAGCGCATATACTTCAGCCGTGGCTCTGACTGTGATATATACAAGGAGCGCAAACGGCTTGGCGAACTGCTCACGCCTGACATCATTCGCGCCATCAATGGCGACGTGGAGCACACGGTGTTCTCCTATATACCTAACACGGCCGAGGTGGCTTTCCACGGCATGACCGACGGAGTCAGGCGCCTTAATGCTCAGGTGCGCATAGAAAAGGTGGTATGGAAGGACATCAAGCTGCGCACATTCATCAGCACCGGCAGTGAGCGCAACGACCTTGCCGCCCACGTTTACGACGTCAGTTACGGTTCACTCCGTCCCTATGAGGATAACCTCGTCATCATTGACGACTCCATAGTGCGCGGCACCACGCTCCGCGAGAGCATCTTCAAGATACTCGACCGCCTGCATCCGCGAAAGATAGTGATGGTATCGAGCTCGCCGCAGATACGCTATCCCGACTACTATGGCATCGACATGTCGCGGCTTGAGGAGCTTTGCGCCTTCCGTGCCGCCGTAGCATTGATAAGGGAGCGAGGCATGGAGCGTCTGCTTACGGAGGTGTATGAGCGTTGCAGGCAAGACCCTGACGGTGAAAACCACGTGAGGGCAATATATGCACCGTTCACCGTAGGCGAGATTAACCGCAAGATAGTGGAGATGCTGCGCCCTGATGGCATGCAGGCATCGGTGGAATTGGTATTCCAAAGCATTGAGGGACTGCACGAGGCTTGCCCCAATCACCCCGGCGACTGGTATTTTACGGGCCGTTATCCTACGCCCGGCGGCACGCGAATGGTAAATCAAGCCTTCATTAACTATATGGAATTTACAACTCATAACCCCTAACACTTAGAATAATCATGTGTGGATTCGTAGCAATAGTAAAACCGCAGGAAGTCACGATGACTGCCGGCGAACAGAAGAAACTGAGAGAGAAGACACTGAAGATGTCGGCAAAGATACGCCATCGCGGACCCGACTGGAGCGGCGTTTACTGTGGCGAGGGTGCCGTGCTTGCCCACGAGCGACTGGCTATCGTTGACCCCCTGTCGGGCGGACAGCCTCTGTATTCTGCCGATGGCAAGACGGTTCTTGCCGTGAATGGCGAGATTTACAACCATCAGGAGATACGCAGGCGCTTTGCAGGACAGTATGATTTCAAGACAGGTAGCGACTGCGAGGTCATACTTGCGTTGTATGAGAAGTATGGCGATGATTTCATTGACCAGTTGAATGGTATCTTCGCCTTCGTACTTTACGACTCGGAAAAGAGGCATTGGCTCATCGTTCGTGACCACATGGGCATCATACCGCTCTACATAGGGCGCGATGATGACGGCACACTCTATGCCGCAAGCGAACTGAAAGCCCTTGAGGGGCAGTGCGGTCAGTATATGCCGTTTCCGCCAGGGCATTACCTTTCGAGCAGAACGGAGGGTGATGGTAAAGACTTCAGTCAGTCAGGCTCTCAGTCTTTCAATTTCAAGAAGTGGTATAGTCGTGACTGGATGAAGCACGAGGATATGCAGTGGAGCACCGGCAACGAAGAGGAAGCCGTGGAGATGGTAAGAGACGGACTGATGGCAGCCGTGAAGCGTCAGCTCATGAGCGACGTGCCTTACGGCGTACTGCTGTCGGGCGGCCTTGACAGTTCGGTGGTATCGGCCATTGCCAAGCTGTATGCTGCCAAGCGCATTGAGACAAACGACAAGCATGATGCCTGGTGGCCGCAGCTCCATTCCTTTGCAGTCGGACTGAAGGGAGCACCCGACCTTGCCAAGGCGCGTGAGGTTGCGAAGCATATAGGCACCGTACACCATGAGGTGAACTACACCGTGCAGGAGGGACTTGACGCCATTCGCGATGTCATCTACCATATAGAGACCTACGACGTGACCACCGTGCGTGCCTCCACGCCGATGTATCTGCTGGCGCGCGTGATACGCTCCATGGGCATCAAGATGGTATTGTCAGGCGAGGGCGCCGACGAACTGTTCGGGGGTTATCTCTATTTCCACAAGGCTCCCGATGCAAAGGCATTCCATGAGGAGACGGTGCGCAAACTCTCCAAACTCTATATGTATGACTGCCTCAGAGCCAACAAGTCGCTTATGGCGTGGGGTATAGAAGGCCGTGTGCCGTTCCTCGACAAGGAGTTCGTGGATGTAGCCATGCGCATCAACCCAGAGTTGAAGATGTGTCCGGGTACTTCGATGGAGAAGCGCGTGGTACGCAAGGCCTTCGCCACGATGCTTCCCGAGAGCGTGGCATGGCGACAGAAAGAGCAGTTCTCTGACGGTGTAGGCTATTCATGGATTGACACGCTGAAGGATATAACCCAGCAGGCAGTAAGCGACGAGCAGATGGCTCACGCCGCAGAGCGTTTCCCAATCAATCCGCCGCTCAACAAGGAGGAGTATTACTACCGCAGCATCTTCGAGGAGCATTTCCCCAGTGCCTCGGCAGCGCGAAGCGTCAATCAGGAGGCCTCTGTGGCTTGTTCCACGGCGATAGCCCTTGAGTGGGATGAGGCTTGGAAGAAGATGAACGACCCCTCGGGCCGCGCCGTGAAGGGCGTGCACGAGCAGGCTTACTAAGCACTAGCAAGCCTGAGCGAAGGCAGTGTGATTGCCATACAAAAGCAATGCGATTACCATGTAATATGATAGCTATTACGTGGTAATCGCATTGCTTTTGCGAGGGTATGTTCAAGCGACTCTGTCTTACCCTGCATAATTCACAGAAAATATATTTACTAAGGATATCCGTGGCATTATCTGAAAACCATCTGGCAGATAATCGGGTAATGGTCAGAGGCATCAGTGGTGCGATCTACGCGGCAGTGTATGGGTTCCAGATGGCTGGAGCAGAACATGTGGTCTATGCGTGCGCGTATGCCGTAGCGGCTGTAGGTGAAACCGGGGCCTGCCGCCACGGCGCGGTAACAGTCAGTCAGGGCATCCGCCTCATCATCGAGCGCAGAGCTGATAGTATGGTAGGTGTATGACTGAGGTATGTCGTTGAAGTCGCCACATACGATGAGCGGTTCGTTCTTGTGGTCACGGATGAACGCCGCCAATGCCTCCGCCTGGTTGGCTCGGATTTTCGATGCGCTCAGTATCTTGCCTGCGATGGTGTGCGACGTGTTCTTTATCTCGTCGCGGCTCTCCTTCTCGCCGTGTACCATGCTGCTGAAGTCCTCGCGCTCACCCATGGTGAAGCCCATGGTCTGCAGGTGGTTGCTCAGTATAATTACCTCGCGGCCGCGCACGTTGAGCCAAAAGGCTCCCGAGATGTTGCCCTTGGTGTCGTAGTCAATGAATTGCTTCCTCACGATGGGGAAACGGCTTATCAGCGTCAGCGTGCTGGCACCATGACCGTGGATGGTGTCGATGTATTGCAGTTTCTTGGTCACTTGGCGGTTCAGCTCATTAGTGCTGTAGCCAGTGAGCGGTGACTCCTGCAGGCACATCACGTCAACGTCCTGCGCAGCAAGAAACTCCACCACGCGGTTGGGTTCCTCGTTCTTGTCTTTAACTCCTTCACCCCATGACCAGTTGTAGGTATTGTAGGATATGACGGTCAGTGTGGAGTCGCTCGTCACGGGGTCGCCCAATGCTGCGAAGTGTAGCGGGAAGTAAAGCGACACTGCCGGATATGCCGCTATGAGCGCAAAGAACGGCACGAGCAGGTAGCGTTTTCTTATCAGCGCACATATCACGAGGCATGCCATCGTAAGCAACAGAAACAAGGGGAAGGCATATCCTGCCAGTGAGAGCCATGACCATGTGTTTGGGTTGAGCCATCCGGCATAACTGGTGATGATAAGCCCCAGTCCTGCCAGTAGCGACACAATCCATATTGTCTTCGATATTATCTTCTTCATTGTCTTATCGTTCTTTTCCTTGTCAGTCTCCTACGGGTACTTTAGGTGTGTTCTATTGATTACCACCGTAATCTCGTTGTCATATAGTTCGTGTAATCTGCGTAGTCTGTTGTGATATGACAATCCGCGTAATCCGTAGTCAGCGGCGCTGTTCAAACAGTTTCTTCTTCTCCTCCTCGGTCAGCGATGAATAGCCCGACTTGCGTATCTTGTCGAGAATACGGTCAATCTCAGCCTCCGTCTGTTTCTTCTCCTCATTCTTGCGGGCGTTATACTCCCAGTCCTGCTGATGGCGCGAGGTAGTATTCTGCCTGCCATAGTTCAGGTCTTCGTCCTTATCATTGTCGTGGTCGAGATGCAGCCACGAGCGTATGCGACCGAGTATCGTCTTCGAATCATCCTTCACCTCATAGCCATCCCATCCGTTGAAGCCGGGCTTCGTCTTACGCCACGAGCGCAGCAGCAGCCAACCGAAGAGCATACCGCCAAGGTGAGCCACGTGAGCCACACCGTCACCGCGCTGCATCAGAGCCAGTGCCACCTCGATGGCAGCGTAGCCTATGACAAACCACTTAGCCTTGATAGGCACGGGCAGTGGGAAGATAAACATGCGCTCCTCGGGATATGTCATGCCGAAGGCCAGCAGCACACCGTATATGCAGCCCGAAGCCCCGACGGTAGTCCATGTGTTTAGGACCATGCGGTCTGCCGTGTCAAGCCTCATTACGTCAGCCAGCGTACCGCCTTGGTCGGCCACCATGAGGTAAACCTGCACAAACTGCGATACCTCCTGACACAGTGCGGCACCCAGTCCGCACACAAGGTAGTATATAAGGAAACGCTTCTCGCCAAACGTGCGCTCGATGACACCGCCAAACATCCACAGTGCAAACATATTGAAGAAGATATGCTCAAACGAAGCGTGCATGAACATATACGTCAGTGCCTGATACAGCCGGAAGTCCGTAGCCTGGAAATAGTGCAGTCCGAAGATGTCATTGAGGTCGATGCCCCTGCCTCCCAGCACTACGTAAGCCAGATAGCAGATGACGTTGATGATAAGAAGGTTTTTTGTAATCGTGGGTATCTGTCTCATGTGTTTATTCTCTTGAAGCCCTTTAATCGTAGATTATGAATTGGATAACTATAAATTCAAGGTGGGTCATTATCCGCCTTTTATGATAACGCCTGCAAAGTTAATGATTTTTCCTGAAACTGCCAAATAATTATGTACACGTACTTATTCCTCCTCCTTCATCATACGCTTGAGCAGCGGTGTAAGGCAGAAAAGCATTATCGAGGCTACGCCTGCCATGACGGCAAAGAGAAGGAAGAAGTCGGTCAGCGTCTCTATCCTTACTCCGCAGAAAGAAGATGCGGGCTTGCCGGCTGCAGGTAGCAGCGTGGCAAGACGGCCGGCAAGTATGTTGCTTGCGGCATTGCTCATAAACCATACACCCATCAGCAGCGATGCCATGCGGGCCGGAGAGAGTTTGGTGACCAGTGACAGTCCGATGGGCGAGAGCGACAGTTCGCCGATGGTATGTATGAAATACAGGGCGAAAAGCCACCACATGCTCATCTTTGCCGTAGGGCTCAGTCCGCGTGAGCCATAGGCTATGACGACGTAGCCGAGTGCAAGGAGCATCAGTCCAAGAGCCTGTTTGGTGATGGAGTGTATGCGTATGCCACGCTTCAGCAGCCATTCCCACAGCATGGCCATCAGTGGTGCGAAGGTGACCACCACCACGGGATTGATTGACTGAAACCATGTCGTGGGCATTTCCCACTGCCCTATGTGGCGGTCGGTCTGCTGGTCGGCTATCAGCGTGAGCGAGGAGCCTGCCTGCTCGAAGGCACTCCAGAAGAAGATGACAAACACGGCTATGACATATATGACGCCTATGCGCAGACGCTCCGCATGCGTCAGACTTTTATCGGTGATGATAAACACGGGCAGCACTATCGAGATGGAGTAGATTGCTGCAGAGATATAGTCGTTGACGTTGTCGGTACCCTGGGCGAAGAGCAGGAATAGCAGCAGTGCAGCGACAACGTATAGTAATGAAGGGTTGAGGAGTTTAAGTATTGAGGCTTTTCTTCTTTCTTGTTCTTCCGTCTTTTCGCCCTTCAATTCTTCCATCTTTCCATCCTTTGCTACTTCCGTATTCACATCTTTGCGCTTTTCCGTTTTAACAGTCGCAGTACCCACCTGCTGTCCGTCAGGCGTTACGAGATACCTGTCCTTATATAGCCAGAACACTACCACCGACAGCACCATGGCCACACCTGCGGCAAAGAAGCCCCAGCGGAAGCGCCCGGGGTCAGCCCAGTTGCCTTCGCCGAGTGTACCGCATATGAATGGTGCTATGAAGGCTCCGAGGTTTATGCCCATATAGAATATGGTGAAGGCAGAGTCCTTACGCTGGTCCTGCGGTTCGTAGAGGTCGCCCACCATGGTCGAGATGTTGGGTTTGAAGAAACCGTTGCCGATGATAAGCGCAGCCAGTCCGATGAACATCAGCCACATGGATGCGGTGTTGTCAACGCTTGTGTCGATTGCGCCGTCTTCGGCAAAGATACTCTGTCTGACAAGACAAGCGGATGCAAACATCAGGAATTGCCCTACGGCCATGATGAGACCACCGGTTATTATGCTGCGGCGGTTGCCCCAATAGCGGTCGGCAATGTATCCTCCCAGCAGTGGAGTAAGATATACCAGTCCGGTATAGGAACCATAAATCTGGCTTGCCTCGTCGTTGGTAAAGAAAGCAGCAACGAGATAAAGCACGAAGAGAGCCCTCATGCCGTAGTAAGAGAAGCGCTCCGCCATCTCGGTGATGAAGAGCAGATAGAGACCTTTAGGGTGTTGCATCAGTGTCTGTGTATTGATTTTGTTGTGATTACAGTTTTTCTTTCAGATTTTCAAGAATAAGGTTGAGTTCGCTGGCAGTATTGGCGCGGAGCATCTGTATGCGTGTCGGGCGGAAGTCAGGTATTCCCTTGAACACGGGTGTTGCAGCCAGATGGCGGCGTGTATGCAGTATGGCTTTGTATTCATCGCCTATGCGGTCGATGTTGATTTGCAGGAGTTCCTGCAATACTCCTATCTTCTCAGCCGTGGTGAGCGTCTCGTTGGCTTCACGCGAAAACAGCCATGGTTGTCCGAATGTGGCTCTGCCAATCATCACGGCATCTACGCCATACTCGTCGAAGGCGCGGTCGGCTTCGTCGAGTGACGTGATGTCGCCGTTGCCTATGATGGGTATGTGTATGCGTGGGTTGCGCTTCACCTCACCTATCAGTCGCCAGTCGGCATCGCCAGTGTACATCTGCGAACGCGTGCGGCCGTGTATTGTCAGAGCCTTGATGCCACAGTCCTGCAGCCACTCTGCCAGATCCTTGCCCTGCCAGCCGCCCTCAGGGGCGTACTCCTGCGACAGTTCCCGACCAAAGACGTAGTTCTGTGCATCCCATCCCAGTCTGGTCTTCACCGTCACGGGCGTGTTGACGGCCTTCACTACCGCCTCGGTCATGCGCAGCATCAGCGGTATCTGTCGCAACATACCGGCGCCGGCTCCCTTGCCGGCCACCTTCTTCACCGGACAACCGAAGTTAAGGTCGATGACATCGGGTGCAGCCTCCTGCTCCACGATGCGTGCAGCCTCCACCACGGCTTCCACCGTCCTGCCGTATATCTGTATGCCAACAGACCGCTCGTCATCGCTGACGGTGAGTTTCCTCACGGTGTCCTTGACATTGCGTATCAGAGCTTCCGCCGCCACGAACTCGGTATATACCATAGCAGCGCCATACCGCTTACAGAGTCGTCTGAACCCTATATCGGTAACATCCTCCATCGGTGCAAGGAAAAGCGGTCGTTGTCCGTGCCATCCTTCAATCTTTTCATCCTTATTATCTTCCATCTTCCAATTCTTCTGTCTTTCGGTTCTTCACTCTCCCCAGGCTTTCTCCGCCACGCTCTCTTCTTATTACTGACTGCAAAGTTACGATAATATTCTGATATGTGCAAACGAATAATCAATGTTTTTCCTTATTTCTCTGATTACTTGGAGTACTTGGTATAACCAACAGATGCTTCTGCATTGTAGCAGCTAATAGATGCAATTAGTTTTTCGATACATTTTTTCATGCTAATGCTACGTTTTTCTTGTCTTGTTTCGGAAAAAAACAGTAACTTTGCATCTTGCTAATTGGTTTGGAATAGTAACTCTGCAAAGAAAACTAACATTTTAAACAATAAACATGATGAAATCTTATTCTCTCTCTCTACTCCTGCTTCTGGCAAGCACGCTGTGCATGGCGCAGACAGTAAGGACAAAGACCATCGATGGCGGTGGCACGGGTATGTTTAAGGCCGTGGCGGTGAAAGACACGGCTATGGCTGACTTTGTTATCTACCACCCTCGTGATATGGCGCATGCCCACGCACGCTGCGGCGACTTGCCGCTGCTGATGTGGGCCAACGGCGGTTGCATGGACTCCAGCGCAGGCTATGAGCGTATGCTGACGGAGATAGCATCGCATGGCTATGTGGTTATGGCTATAGGCGAGATGGAAGACAGTGTTGATAGTCGCAAGCAGAACCATACGGAGTCGTCGGAACTCAAGCGCGGCCTTGACTGGATGCTTCGTCAGAACCGCACGAAGGGCAGTGACTACTATATGAACATTGATACCACGCGCATTGCTGCTGCCGGCCATTCCTGTGGCGGTGCTCAGGTGTTGTATAACGCAGCCGACCGTCGTCTTACCACGTGTATAATCATGAATGCCGGCATGGGCGACATGGAGATGGCGGGCGCAAGCCGTAGTTCGCTGCCGCTGTTGCATACGCCCACACTCTACGTTACGGGTGGCGAGAGCGACGTGGCATACCAGAATGCCGGCAAGGACTATATGCGCATTGCCCACGTGCCGGTGGCATGGGCAGACCACCCTGCCTCAGGTCACGGCGGCACATACCGCCAGCAGTATGGCGGTGACTATGCCCGACTGGTGACAGACTGGCTCGACTGGCAGCTGAAGGGGCAGACTGACCGCGCTGAAACCTTCCTCGGTGGGAAGGCTAAGGGATATGATGGATGGAAGATTCAGGCGAAGAATTTCGTGGATTTCAAGAACATAAAGCCGCTGTGGATAACCAATGGCGACCGGCAGATATACGGCGAGCTATACACTCCGCAGGGCGATGTGCGCGGCACGGTCATCGTATCCCATGGCTTCAACGGCACGCACCACTTCGGGCGCAACTATTTCGAGACACTCGGACGGCTGGGCTACCGATGCTATGTGTTTGACTTCCCATGCGGTTCCGTCAATAGCCGTTCCGACAATAACACGCTCAACATGTCAATACTCGATGAGCAGAGCGACCTTCGGGCCATCGTCAACCACTTCCGCGGCAGTGGAGAGATAGTGCTCATTGGCGAGAGCCAGGGCGGACTGGTGTCGGCTCTCACTGCTGCACAGATGCGAAACGACATAAGCAAGCTCGTATTGGTATTCCCTGCGCTCTGCATACCCGACAACTGGCGCGAGCACTATCCGCGCCTGCAGGATATTCCTGACACTACGCGCCTGTGGGGCGTGCGCCTCGGCCGTCGTTTCTTTGAGGAGATACACGATATGAAACCGCTCAGCATGATAGGCAAATACCGCGGACCGGTATTGATAGTGCAGGGCGACAAGGATACTGTAGTGTCGATGAAAGACAGCGAGCGTGCCGTGCAACTCTATAAGGATGCTCGTCTGCACGTAATACCAGGTGCCGGCCATGGTTTCAAGCCTGCCGAACTGAAGGAGGAGATGCAGCAGTTGGAGGAGTTCCTCAAGTAGGGTTGAATAATACTGCCACGGATTGTATCAACTAATCACAATCCCTTTACACTGCAATCGCTATGCCTTTACTCGGTAATCTGATAGAGATTACACGGTAAAGGCATAGCGATTGCTATATTGTATAAATTACTGATGTCTTTCGGTATTACATCCTCCTGTCATTCAGTTCTTCCATTCCAAGACCTCGTCTGCAGAAGTGCTGATGTCATAGAGCTGTGTGGGAGCCAGTTTCAGTTCGGGTATCTTCGCAGGGTCCTTAATCTTCGGAGCAGGAGTGCCGTAGGTAGGCATCAGTGGGTTGGTGTTCTCGCCATGAGCCTTTGTCATCGTAGAGCCAGAGGTGAGGTGCAGCGAGATGTTTCCCTGCTCATCCGCCGGCAGGCGCAGGCGCAGGTTTCCGCCGATGGTGGAACGTATGCGGAGCGTGGTGATGCGCCCGTTGCTCCATGAGAGTTCCTCAATGACGAAGCCGCCGCGGCAGCGCAAGCCTTTCACCGTGCCTTGCTTCGCCCATACGTCAGGCAGAGCAGGCAGCAGGTGTACGCAGCCGTCGTGGCTCTGCACGAGCATTTCGGCAATGCCGGCGCAGCAACCGAAGTTGCCGTCAATCTGGAAGGGTGGGTGAGCGTCAAACATATTGGTGTACGTGCCGCCGTCCTGGTCTCTTATCGTGCAGTTGGGGTCTTTTAGATGAAGCTGGTTCTTGATGAGCGTCATGGCATGATTGCCGTCGAGCTGTCGTGCCCACTGGCACACTTTCCACCCCATTGACCAACCTCTGCTGGCATCGCCGCGGCCTATGAGCGACTTGCGCACGGCTTGAAAGAGTTCCGGAGTCTCGTAGGCTGACACCTGATTGCCGGGATAGGCTCCCCACAGATGCGAGATATGGCGATGGCCTGAAGTCTCGCGGTCCCAGTCTTCGAGCCATTCCTGCAACTGTCCGTACTTGCCAATCATCATTGGCGGAAGCTGTGAGCGCAGTGCGTCGAGCGAATCGGCAAACTGTCTGTCGATGTTGAGGTGATGCGCCGCAAGACTGACGGAGCGCAAGAGGTCATAAATCATCTGGTTGTCCATCGTGACGCCGGCGAAGTGGGCGAAGGCAGACTTCCTTCCGTTCTCGTCAGTGTAAGAGCCCAGTCCGGGGTTGTTCTCGGGCGATGTTGACGGAGCAGCCACCATATAGCCGCTCTCGGGGTCGCGCACGAGGAAATCCTGATAAAACTGTGCAGCTGACTTTAATATGGGATATACGTGTTGCAGATACTGCTTGTCGCCGCTGAAGAGATAACGCTCCCACAGATGCTGGCAGAACCATGCGCCACACGTAGGCCATACGGCACACGAGGCATAGTCAACGGCTCCCGTGGAGCGCCACAGGTCGGTGTTATGGTGTAGCGTCCAGCCGCGACAGCCATACATCTTCTCTGCCGACTCGCGACCGGTCACGCTGACATCCCTTACCAGTTGCAGGAATGGCTCGTGGCACTCGCTGAGGTTGCACACCTCTGCAGGCCAGTAGTTCATCTCCACATTGATGTTGGTAGTATATTTAGAATCCCACGCAGGATATTGTCTGCCATCGGGGTTCCATATCCCCTGCAGGTTGGCCGGCTGCGTGCCGGGCTGCGATGAGGAGATAAGCAGATAGCGCCCGAACTGGAAGTAGAGGGCTGCCAGACTGGGGTCCTTAAACTCAGAGAACTCGGCAATGCGCATCTCTGTGTCTTTCTGTTCCTGCACGAGGTTGTGGCCCAGGTCGAGCGTGACGCGGTCAAACTGCTCCTTGTATTTCGATGTGTGGGCAGCGAGGGCGTCAGCATAATTCTTAACCCTTGCTTCGTAGGCCGTGATAGCGTCAAGAGCCTTCTTCTTGGCATCGCCGCTGATGTCGTGGTAGTTGACGAAGTTGGTGGCAGAGGATACGACGATGGTCACACCCTCCTTGTCATAGTATGTGCGTATGAATGTATAGCACTCCAGAAGGTTGGGCACATGCTCCATCTCCTTCTGTGTCAGCGTGGAGTGTACCACCTTTGTCTGCTCATCATAGTCATTCATGGCGGCCTTCACCCTCTGCGTCTTCTCTGGCGAAAGAAATCCTATCACAGGCTGCAGTCCTGCCTTCTTCGGGTTAAGCAGTCGGCCGTCCTTGCTTGCAGTGAGGCGTATGATTGTCACATCGTCAGCGAGCGAACAGAAATACGTGCGCTCATACTTTATTCCGCCCGTCACGTAGCTCATGCCGGCAGTAGCCGTATTCAGGTCGAGCCAGCGGCGGTATGACGTGATTTCCGCGCCTTTTCCGGCGTTGGGCGTGGCTGTAATCAGCATACGGCCCACTGACTCGTAGGCCATACCGTGACCCGTCACGCCGAGGTCGGCCACTATGTGTTTCATGCCCAGCTGCTGAGCCTTGCCGTAGTCGTGTGCCCACAGAGCCTGACGTATGGTGTCGAGCACCGTGCGGGCACTGGCATTGTAGTTGTTATGCGGACTGCCGCTCCAGAAGGTGTCTTCATTCAGTTGCAGTGTGTCAACGTCAACGGCACTGCTCACCATGGCTCCCAGATGGCCGTTGCCCAGAGGCAGAGCCTCCTCCCAGTAGGTGGCAGGGCGTGAGTACCATAGTTTCATGCTGTCGTCGGCAGTGGCAAGCAGGCTCCACAGCGAGAGGACTGCCGTCAGTGAAAGAGATAAGAGTTTCATTATGTGGAAAAATTATTGTTTTGGTTTACGTATGCAAAGGTAATAAAAAAAACACTTTATTCTCATGTCTTTTCACGGCAATGACGTAGAATGAGATTTTTTTCACATCGTTTGATACGTTTTTACACAAATAATCCCCCCTGTCTTTCATTACAGGAGGGATTAACGTTGGGTAGGTAGTGTATATTTTAGGTGAGTTAACTCATGCTGAGCATACGCTCAATAGGCTTCACTGCATCGCGGGCGATGGCAGAATCCACGGTGACCTCTGGCTTACCGTCGCGCAGACAGTCACGCAGTTTCTCCAGCGTGTTGAGCTTCATGTACTGACACTCGTTGCACGAACAAGAGCCTTTGCTCAGTACCTCATCGCTGCTCTGGCTCTCGGTGACCTCGGGTGGCACGGGAATGAAAGTACACTCAGGACAGGTGCGCTGCAACTCATGCAGTATGCCGGCCTCGGTAGCCACGATGTAGCTCTGTGGTTCGTGCTGCTGGGCGTAGTGGAGCATGTCGGCCGTGGAACCCTTCACGTCGGCCATGGCCAGTATGGGAGCCTTACACTCCAGGTGTGCCATGACGGTGGCATCGGGATATTGCTTCTTGAGAGCGGCAATGGCATCCACTGAGAAGCGTTCGTGTACGTGGCATCCGCCCTGCCATAGCTCCATCTGGCGACCGGTGACGCTGTTGATGTAAGAGCCAAGGTTATAGTCTGGTCCGAAGAGTATCTTCGCATCCTCAGGCAGTTGGTCAATCACCTTGCGGGCATTGCCTGATGTCACAACCACGTCGGTCAGTGCCTTGACGGCAGCGGTGGTGTTGACATACTGCACCACCATATATCCCGGGTGCTCATCTTTCCACTGTTTCAGGTCGCTGGCCTGGCAGGAGTCTGCCAGTGAGCATCCGGCCTCGGTATCAGGCACGAGCACCTTTTTCTCAGGCGATAGCAGTTTGCAGGTCTCTGCCATGAAGTGTACGCCGCACATCACGATGATGTCGGCATCAGTGTTGGCGGCCTTGCGGGCAAGCGCGAGCGAATCGCCCACGAAGTCGGCACACTCTTGTATGTCGCCCGTGGTATAGTAGTGTGCCAATACTACGGCATTCTTCTCCTTACACAACTGGCGTATCTCCGCCTGCAGTTCCTGTGTCTGTATGTTCTTATTCATAATGTCTCTGTGTGTGTTTCCTGTTGCAAAGTTACATATTTTCCTTTGAATGACAAAGGCTTTGCCTTAAAAATCACAATCCGCGTGCTTTATATATGCGATCCTTCGCTTCGTTGATTTCCTGAAACTTGCGTTTGGCATTCTCCTGTACGTCCCTGCCGAGCGTTGCCACGCGGTCGGGATGATACTGCAGTGCCATCTTGCGATAGGCGCGGCGCACTTCGTCGTCAGTGGCAGTTGATGGTATGCCGAGCGTGCGGTAGGCATCATCGAGCGTCTGTCCGCCAAGCGAGAGCAGCTGGTTAACGATGCCGTCGCCAAGTCCGAGCGTGCGCGCCACGAGTTTCATGGCTTCCTCCTCCTGTGCATCCACACGGCCGTCGGCCTTGCATATCTCTGCCAGGAGAGCCATGAACTGCAGCAGTTGTTCCTGAGTGAGAGCAAAGGTAAGCCTGCGACACGACTGCATGACGCGCATCTGCCACTGCGAGGCGGTCATCTGCTTCTTTTCTTTGAAGATTGTGAGCAGTCGCTCATTGCAAGCCTCGGCAGTCTGCTGGTCGAAGTTCTTGCGCAGGAAGGAGCGCATGACCTCCATCTCGGAGTGCATGATGCGCCCGTCGGCAGCTATGATGTATGCCGCCATCTCAAGCATACTGTTGAGAAACAGCGTGCGCGTGTCCTGCTGTCGTGTTGTGGTGTGCGGACGACTGTATCCGCTTGTCGTGCCGCGGGAATATCCGTATGTGCCGCTATTGCTGTATGAGCCGTTTCCAAAGTTGCTGCCGTTACCATGTCGTTGGCTTGAATATCCGGAGGCATCATTGTCACTGGTCATCATGCCCTGTATTATCTTGCCTATGAAATAGCCTGCCACGGCTCCCAAGAAACTCCCCGTGATGTAATAGCCTACTATGGCGCATATCCATTTTGTCATTTATTTTCCTTGATTATATAAGGTGGGGTCTATTAAGTTCTTCAATTTGTTTAATTCGTGTAATCCGTCTTAATCCGTTGTTAAAGAAAAAATCCCTTAAATCAGAGTAATCTGTGGTCGTATTATTAAAGTTGTATGTACGAAAACGCCCCGCCGTCCTGCTGTTGAGACAGGTGCGGCGGGGCATTATGCTAATGTTTACCTTGAAGGATTAGAGGAGACCTGCACCAGCCTTGAACTTAGCAACCTTCTTGGCAGCAATCTTAATCTGCTCACCGGTACGTGGGTTCTTACCAGTACGTGCAGCACGCTCAGCAACGCTGAATGTACCGAAGCCAATGAGCTGTACGGCGTCACCTGCCTGCAGGGCTTCCTTAATTGACTCGAGTGTAGCCTCGAGAACTGCTTTTGCTTCTACCTGAGAAACCTGTGCCTTCTCAGCAATCTTCTTTACGAGTTCTGTCTTGTTCATCGTAGTTGAAAAGTTTAAATTAGTACTAATTATTGTAAGTAGTTCGTTATATTTCTTGTCTCACCCCTTTTTGAGGGCTTTTATAAGACAATCTGCTTGCAAAGTTAATGATTTTCCTTTAATTACCAAGCATTTTTGTAAAAAAAAATGCAAAAAGTGCTTATTTTAGTGTGTTTTTGCGTGTTTTACTGCTATTTACGTTGTTTTTTGCGTTTTTTTCTTATGTGAGGTTTTATGTTTTATAGGAGAAGAAATCATAGTATCTCCTCGCCCATGAGCGTGGCAGAGGTGCTTGATAGGATGCGCACACGCACAGTGTCGCCCACGTGGTGGCTGCCCTTGGGGAATACCACCATCTTGTTCTGGCTGGTGCGGCCGCAGAGTTGTTCGCGGCTCCGCTTGCTGTAGTTCTCAACAAGTACGTCAAACTCCTTGCCCTCGTCATTCTTGTAGTCCAGTGCCGACAGTTCGTTCTGCAATGCTATCATTTCATTAAGTCGGCGTATCTTCACCTCCTCTGGTACATTGTCGGGCAGGTGCTTCGAGGCATACGTACCCGGACGCTCTGAGTACTTGAACATGAATGCCGACGAATATCCTACCTCACGCATCAGCGATAGCGACTGCTGGTGGTCCTCCTCTGTCTCAGAGTGATAACCCACGAATATGTCGGTGGTAATGGAGCAGTCGGGCACGATGCGCCTTATTGCCTCAATGCGCCCCATGTACCATTCGCGAGTATATTTGCGGTTCATCAGTTTCAGTATGCGGTCACTACCCGACTGCACCGGCAGGTGTATGTGTTTGCATACGTTGTCGTGGCTTGCAATGACTTTCAGCGTCTCGTCGCTCATATCCTTCGGGTGAGAAGTGGTGAAGCGCACACGCATCCCTGGCACCGCCTCTGCCACCCTGGCAAGCAACTGTGGGAAAGTCACAACACCTTCTTCCCTCATCTCTTTTCCTTCTTCTTTATTCCCTCTTCCTTCATCCTTATAAGAATTGACATTCTGTCCGAGCAGCGTCACCTCCTTATATCCGCGTGCCTCAAGGTCCTTTACCTCGCGCAGTATGCTCTCCACGTCGCGAGAGCGTTCACGACCGCGAGTATAAGGCACTATGCAGTAGTGGCAGAAGTTGTTACAGCCGCGCATGATGCTTACAAACCCTGAGATATGCGAACCATGAGCGCGCAATGGCATTACGTCACGATATGTCTCCGTCAGCGACAGTTCGGTGTCGATGGCAGTCTGTCCCAACTCACACTGCGCTATCAGCGTAGGCAACTGCATATATGAGTCAGGCCCCGCCACGAGCTTCGCATGGTGGTTGCTTATCAGATCGTCTTTCACACGCTCTGCCATGCAGCCTATAACGCCGAGTATTCGGTCGGAACTGCGTTTCTCATTCTCACGATGTAGCGTCTCCAGCCTGTGGTAAATCTTGTTCTCTGCATTTTCGCGCACCGAGCACGTATTTAGGAACACTGCGTCAGCCTCGTCGGCCGAGTCGCACGTCTCGTATCCCGCCATCTGCATGACGCTTGCCACCACCTCTGAGTCTGCCACGTTCATCTGACAGCCGTATGTCTCTATGTATAGTCGTTTCATCGTAGTTATTCGTTAATCCGCCACAAAAGTACACAAAAAATGGCAGACTGACAAATAATCATGCGAAAAAAAGGGAAGAGCGCATGTTTTGCGCCACTTCCCTTTTTATGATTGTTTTAACGATTTAATTGTTTTTTCAGAGAGAGTACGATGTCGCATCGCATCTTCATTCTTTTCAATAGTATATATTTAAAGCATAGAAATATTATCTTTCCGTAAGTGTCTCATCTCATCTCATCTCATCTCATCTCTCATCTCTCATCTCTCATATCTTCAGTTCTTCAACTCTTCGATAGCAGTCACGGTATCGCCTTGCGCCACGGTGTTTTGGTCTTTCTGTATGCGTTGCAGCATCTCGACCGAGCGAGCGAAGTCCTCGCGCTGTTCCTGTTCGGCAGTGCTGTATGGCATCTGTGCAGCCTGACCTATGGCCAGCACCACTGCCACCATTGCTACGGCCTTGTAAAGCGGACGCAACCTGCGGCTTATGCTAACGCGATGTGCCATCACACGCAATGGCTCTCGGCTGTTGTCTTTATCGCTTTGCTCACCTATCATGGCCAGTATGCGGCTGTCGAAGTCGGCAGGCAGACTTTCCTGCTGCTTGGCAAAGGTCTGAGCACTGAACAGCTCTCTGTACTGCAACAAACTTACCGGTACATTCTCCTGTGAGAAGAATGTACGTAGTATCTGCTCTTCCTCAAGCGTAGTGTCACACTCGAAATAGCGGTCGATGAGTTGTTCTATGTATTTGTAGTCCACTGTAATGTTTCTGTTTTCGTTTTATGATGTGCAACGATGTCATCGTTGCGTACAAATAGGGGAGTGCGAACTGATTTCTTTGTTTCGCTGCCGTCCTCTGTAGTAATGACGTATAAGGATAGTGAAAAGTTACAGTGATGATGCGTTAAAAGACGTTAATTTCTGTTTTACTGCTTGTCGGGCGCGGTAGATGTTAATCTTTACCTGGTCTTCGGAGATTTGCATCACGTCGGCAATCTCTCGGTAGGACTTGCCTTCAAAGTCACGTAGTTGCATGGCTGTACGTTGCTTTTCTGGGAGTGAGTTCATGGTCTGGCGTATGCTGTCGATGCGTTCCTCACGCTCCAGTTGCTGCTGGGGCGAGGGAGAGTGGAGGTGCATGAGTGGCATATCGTCAGTAAGTTGCTCTGTCTGGTTTACGCGCATACGTTGTCGGTCTATGGCGAGGTTGCGCGTAATGCGCATGGCATAGGCTTCGAGGTTGTCTATGTCAGTGAGTTGCTCGCTTTGCTTCCATAGCCGTATGATGACATCTTGCACGACATCCTCTGCCTCCTGACTGTTGAGCGTGATGCGTAGCGCCAGACGGTAGAGTTGGTTTTTTAATGGGAGTATGTCGTGAACTATGTTCAAATCAAGGGTTATGTGTTGTAAATGATAGCGCCGCAATGATATTGCCGCAAACGAAGAAGCTAATTATGCATTATGCATTATAAATTATGCATTATGAATTAAGAATCACCGTGCCGTGCTGCCCGTCGATGGCGGTGGCAAGGGTTATGATAACACGCTTTACGCCAGCCTCTACGGCTTCGAGGGCATTCTCTATCTTTGGCATCATACCGCCAGAGATTACTCCGTCCTTGACATATTGCTCGTATGACTGACGGGTGATGGTAGGTATCACGCTGTCGTCGTCGTCGGGGTTTGAGAGCACCCCTTTCTTCTCGAAGGAGAAGATGAGCGTGACATCGAAGTGACAGGCCAAGGCCTTTGCTACGGTAGAAGCCATAGTGTCGGCATTGGTGTTGAGCATATTGCCCTCGCCGTCGTGGGTGAGTGGGGCTACTACGGGCACTACGCCGCTGTCAATAAGTTGTGCGAGGCGTGTGCCGTCGGCACGGTCAACGTCGCCCACGAAACCGAAGTCAATCATCTGCTCAGTGCCATCGTCCATGCGCATCTTTTTAAGCGGACGCTTATGCGAGCGTATCACGTCCATGTCGGCACCTGTAAGTCCGAGTGCGTTGACACCACGTGCCTGCAGCTGCGCCACGAGGTTCTTATTGACCAGTCCGCCATATACCATTGTTACTACTGAGAGCATCTGCTCATCGGTGATGCGTCTGCCTCCTACCATGTGGCTTTCGATGCCAAGCTGTGATGCAATCTTCGTAGCGCGACGGCCACCGCCGTGGACGAGGAGTTTCTTTCCCTCGATGCGAGAGAAGTTTTCGAGCAATGCAGCCAGCTGCTCAGGGTCTTCGACCACTGCACCGCCTACCTTTATTATAGTGAGTTTCTCCATTTCCTTGTTTTAGGTGGGTTCTATTAATTAGCTTTGTCAGATTTTTGGATTTGTTTCGAGGGCAGAGTGTCAGCAGATGAGGGAGCATAGCGGGCTATGTGACCGAGGATGCTGACAGTATGCACCGAAAGAAAACGAAAAGATGACTAAACGTCAACCCACATTTTAAGTTTAACATTACGGTGGTAATTAATAGAACCCACCTTTAATAATTCTGTTATTAGCACGACACTACTCCGTGTCAAAGTCTTCCGGTATATCCTCTTCAATCACGAGGTTGTCAATGATAAACTGCTGTCGCTCCATGGTGTTCTTGCCCATGTAGTAAGCCAGGAGTTTCTCCACCTCATCACTCTTCTGCAGCGTCACCTGCTCCAGGCGTATGTCGGGACCGATGAAGCCCGCAAACTCGTCAGGCGATATCTCGCCCAGTCCCTTGAAGCGCGTAATCTCAGGGTCAGGACCGAGTTCCTCGATGGCTGCCAGTCGCTCCTCGTCGCTGTAGCAGTAGCGTGTGATATAGTCTTTTGCCTTCTCGCCACGGTCCTTCAGTTTCTCGTCCTCTGCCTTTACCACGGTTTTGTTCTTTATCTTAGTGCGCTTGTTTCTTACGCGGAAGAGCGGTGTCTGCAGTACATAGACGTGTCCTTTTTTTATAAGTTCTGGGAAGAACTGCAGGAAGAAGGTGATGGTGAGCAGGCGGATGTGCATACCGTCAACGTCGGCATCGGTAGCCACGATGACCTTGTTGTAGCGCAGGTTGTCGAGTCCGTCCTCTATGTCGAGTGCTGCCTGCAGCAGGTTGAACTCCTCGTTTTCATACACTACCTTCTTCGTCAGGCCGTATGAGTTCAGTGGCTTGCCGCGCAGCGAGAACACCGCCTGCGTGTTCACGTCGCGGCTCTTCGTTATTGAACCGCTGGCAGAATCACCCTCGGTGATAAAGATACTGGATTCCTCCTTGCGGTCGTTCTTCACGTCGCAGAAGTGTATGCGGCAGTCGCGCAGCTTGCGGTTGTGCAGGTTGGCCTTCTTGGCACGCTCGCGCGCCAGTTTCGTTACTCCCGCCATAGCCTTGCGCTCGCGCTCGCTTGCCTTCACCTTCTCTTCTATTATCTCGGCAATGTCAAGGTGGCGATGCAGGTAGTTGTCAACCTCGGTCTTGATGAAGTCACCCACGTATTTGTTGACACTTACACCGTCGGGCGACATGGTGAGCGAACCCAGTTTTATCTTTGTCTGCGACTCGAATATCGGTTCCTCCACATTGACGGCTATGGCAGCCACGAGGCCGTTTCTGATGTCGCCATACTCATATTTGCCGAAATACTCCTTGATGGTCTTGGCTATATGCTCCTTGAAGGCCGACTGGTGCGTTCCGCCCTGCGTGGTGTGCTGTCCGTTGACGAATGAGTCATACTCCTCGCCGTTCTGGTTGGTGTGGGTGAAGGCTATCTCAATGTCCTCGCCCTTCATGTGGATGATGGGGTAGAGGGGGTCGGAGGTCATCTGGTCTTTCAGCAGGTCTTCCAGTCCGTTGCGTGAGATGATGCGCTTGCCGTTATACATGATGGCGAGTCCTGTATTCAGGTAGGTATAGTTCCTGAGCATGGTCTCCACTATGTCGTCGCGAAACATATATCCCTTGAAGAGCGTATCGTCGGGCTCGAAGGCTATGTATGTGCCGTTCTCGTCCTGCGTCGGTGCGGTAGTGTCGCTTATGAGGTTTCCCTCCTCAAAAACTGCCGTCCTTACCTGTCCGTCGCGATAGCTGCGCACCTCGAAGTGTTTCGACAGGAAGTTTACGGCCTTGATACCCACGCCGTTCATGCCCACCGACTTCTTGAAGGCCTTGCTGTCATACTTGCCGCCGGTATTGAGCTTGCTGACTGCCTCGATCATCTTTCCCTGCGGTATGCCGCGGCCGTAGTCGCGTAGCGACACCGCCTTGTTGTCACGCACGTCTATCTCTATGCGCTTGCCGGCGTTCATTCGGAACTCGTCGATGGAGTTGTCTATGGCCTCCTTGAGCAATACGTATATGCCGTCCTCGGCATGTGAGCCGTCGCCCAGGCGACCTATATACATACCTGGGCGTGTGCGTATATGCTCACGCGCCGACAGCGTGCGTATGTTGTCGTCGGTATATTGAGTCTGTTCAGCCTGTCCTGTTATATCTTCAGCCATTTGTATTATGATGTAATCTGTAATTTTAATCAATTGGCAAAGATACGATTTTTTTCTGACATGGCAAAATAATCACAAGAAAAAGTTACTCCATATACGAGTGAAAAGCATCCAAAAATTGTATTCGTTACTATTTTGAACTAAGGAAGATGTTCACAATCTGATTTGCATCTGCCATGGTTATATCTCCGTCATTATTAACGTCTGCTGACTTAATGTTAAAGTTCGTGACACTTTCTTTGTCATTCGCAAGGAAATAATTAACCACAGAGTTTGCATCAGCCATTGTAATTGCTCCGTCATTGTTGACATCACCCGACAAGTTATTACCAACCTGTACTTCACATACGGCCATGAATGTATCGTCCACCGTCAATGTCAACGTGGCTATGCCATTAGCTTTGGCTTCTACCACTCCACGGTCATCTACAGTGACTACATCATAATCAGAGGAAGACCACTCCCAAGTTGTATATTCGGCATCTATTGGCTCAGTGACGGCACGCATAACTGTCACATCTCCTGACTTCAAGGATATTTTCCTTGAGTATCCTGTAAGTCCTTGCATTGCAGAGTGAGACATTCCTTCTACTTTTTTCTCAGGAGTGCAGCAGATAGAACGTTGTGAATTTCCCCATGTCCACACGCTGCCATCCTGTTTCAGCACGATTGCATTCTGGTAGCCACAGTCAACACTGTCAACATTCTCCATTATCTTTACAGGTGTATTCTGAGCTTCAAAACCTCCATTCCCGAGTTGGCCTTTTTCATTATTGCCCCATGTCCAGAGGGTTCCATCATGTTTCACGGCAGCTATGAAATCAGCACCTACAGACATAGTCCGCACCTCAGTCAATATCTTTACAGGATTCTCTTTAAGTACCCAAAGGCTACCATCAGTCTTCAGCACGGCTGCCCCATAACCTCCGAGCCTTGCTACAGCAACATCTGCTACGTCAGCCATTACATTCACCGGCTCATGTTGCTCATTAACAGTACCGTCTCCAAGTTCTCCATAATCATTTCTACCCCATGCCCATAATGTTCCGTCTGTTTTTATTGCGTATGTTGAACAATATCCTGCTACGCATTTCTTCACGGCATCCATTACATACACAGGTGCAGTCTTTGTCTCCACCGTACCATCGCCTATCTGTCCATAGTCGTTTCTGCCACACATATACAGATTGCCGTTTTTTATTATAGCAGTAGTCTGACCTCCTATAGAAACGTCTGTCACTTCTGACATGACATCTATGGGCTGGATCGATGAGTTTGTACTATTGTTTCCAAACTCCCCACAATACTGCCTGCCCCACATATACAGTTCGTTGTCTGTTGTCAAGAAACCGTAGTGAGTCATGCCTGTTGCCACGCATTTTGTATCTGCTTTGTACCATACAGGCTCACTGCGTTTCCGACTACTGTAGTTGCCACTCACATCATCAGCATTTTCTATAATGTCACCCCAAGTCCAAAGGCTGCCATCAGCTTTATGGATAGCAAAGATTTCAAGTCCGGCAGACACCTGGGTTATTAAATTTCCTGTCGTAAATTTCCATTCGTTTCCACTGTTAGGTTCTCCCTTTGATGTCTTTACTGCATCTTCAGGGATAAGTACTGTATATACAGCTCCTGGCGCAAAGGTCTTTTCAGGCACGAAACAGATAGAGCTGTCGGCAACTATCACCTCGCCTTCCACCTCTTCCGTAGCATTCTTCAACACTCTTACATTGTTTATGTTGGCACTTGGAGAAATCGCATTACTGAATAAAATATACGGTATGATGTGATCATATTTGTATATTTTCTCATTCACAGGAAACATTCTCAATATCTCCATGTTGCTTATGATAAAATCCTCAGATACCATATCACTCGGTGCATACCCCTCCTTGAATGCTTTTGCACGCAACTGTACATCCTGATATAATGCTATCGGACCAGTATAAAGTGTACTTTCCTTTGTTGGCTCCGTTCCATCAATGGTATAATGTATCTCAGCAGACTCATATTCTGTGGACAAGACAATCTGGTTGCCAGACTTAACGAAACCACCATTATCTGATATGGCAATACCTAATTTCTCATAATCACCCGTGCGAAAATGTTGTGTGACAGTGGTGGAACATTCCGTTCCCCATTTATTAGCCACAGCACCAGCAGGTATCGTCAGAATATAGTCAGTATTCTCCATAAGAGGATGAGCAGGAGTGAACACCACCGTTCCATCTTCAATGGTGGCAGTTCCTTCCACATTCTTTCCGCCAGTAGTCAGTGTAATTTTATCAAATGTGCTGCCTCGCTTTGAGTTGAGCGAATAAGTCACTTTGGGTGCTACGAAAGCAGACTGTCCTGTGGCATCATCCAATGGTGTCATGTCTGTTACTTTATAGTCAGGTTCTTTCACCGTCACCGTTGTTGACGACGTAAGATCATTGTCTGTAGTGGCGGTAATTACAGCTGTTCCGCAACCTACAGGTGTCACGTAACCGGTCTCATTTACCATAGCCACATCAGGATTGCTTGATGTCCATGTAATGTCTGCGCTCGCAAGCTCCGGCTCAAAAGTCGGTATTATTTTCATACCGCCCTCTAATTCTACGGTGCTTGTGGCTGGCAGCGTTATCTTAGTTGGTTCATAATACACCACATTCACCAAACAATAACTTGACGTAGAACTATTCGTAAGTCCATACACACGCGTTGAGCCTGGTCCCACAGCTTTTATCACTCCTCCACTTACGGTTGCAACATTTTCATTTCCTGAAATCCATCCAACAACCGTACTTGAAACATTTGGTGTCAGGGCATAACTCAGCTTATATGTATCACCAGGAGCAAGCGTAATGGTTGAGGGTGTCACGTTTATTGAGACCGGATTACACGACACACTGAATGTTCTCATGGCATGCGCAGCATAAGGATACGTATGACCTGTAATGTAGTATTTGTAATAATATGTGGCTCTTATCGTCACGTATCCCGTGAAATATCTCAGGATGTAGCCATGTGATGCAGATGCACCAGTTGACATTACACTGACGGCAGTAGGGTCACTACTCTCCCATACTACAGTCTCTACATAACCTCTGCCAGGATATTGTGGTACGAAGCTATAACTTATCAAATCGCCCACATATCCCGACTTGCTATATTGCGCCTGTACCTGCTGAGCACTTGCGAACACCATCACACATAACAACATGATGCCACAGAATGTTTCACCTTTATTTCGAAATATATTTCTCATGGTATGCCTCCTCAATTATTGAAATGTACCTTAACAGCTTTTGCGATGTTAGGTTTCTCCAAATTGCCTTCCGTATCACATGCAGTGACGATGAAGTGATAGGTGCTGCCAGCCTTACCTTTGAACGTAGCAGTAGATTCTCCTGCTACAGTCTTCCAAAGTATCAACGGTCTATCATCTTCCGAATAGTAGATATTTGTCACCGCTATATCGTTAGAATCATCTATGCTTCTCCAAGTCAGTTCTACAGCCTCACCTACATTCACAGTTTCACTTGATGCCTGCAACTCCGTTGTTGGAGGATACACGTCAACATACATGAAACGCACTTCGGTTTCTGCTTCTGTTTTCATTGGCTCCACATTTCCCATGCTGTCACGGGCTATTACAAAGAATTTCACCACATGGTCTTTCTGTGAGCAATAGTAAGTAATTACCGTATCAGAGGTATTCTCTACGTATGGAACAAACTGTTCTTCTATATCGTTATATACGTACACCGTGTAATCCATCACCCCAGACCACTTGTCCGTTCCGCTCCATGACAACTCCTGACGGCTGGTTTCCTGTGTGCTTGGCAATGGGTTCATGTGCGAAGTCGGTGGTATTTTATCGGTCACCGTTTCTGTAATGATATTGGATATGATTCCCTTGTCATTGCCAAACAGGATATGAAACTCTGCAATGCCTGTTTCCATGTCTTTCGACTCTTCAACGTAATCAGGTACTTCAACGATATCTTCCAGCGTGAATACGCCTTTGTCTGTAACTTCATTGCGTACTGCCATGTCTGCACGGTCATTCCACCAATACTGATACCATGTTATGTCTTCTGCCGGAGCAACGGTGGTATGCTTGAAATACATGCTGCTGTTCAGACCTCCATACTTTCCCTTGTCGTCGCGTATGCGCCATGAGAGCATATGCATGCCGTCTGTCTGCGATGAAGCATCTATGCTGAATGTCACTGTGCCGTCATTGCCTATTGCAACTTCCTTTTTGTTGGCAAAATCCTCGTCAGTCCAGTATTCACATGCGACAATTTTACCAGCTTCCTCTTCCACGGAAAATTTATAGAAAGAGTCAGTTATCACTCCACTGTAATTTCCCTGTTCGTTTGTCACACGCATGCTTATAGTATGTTTGCCGTTTGTCAATTCCGACATGTCAAGAGCCAATGCAATATTTTCTCCTGACACACTCACTGTCTTGCGTTGAGCAAAGTCATTATCTATCCAGTATTCACATGAAACCACTTCACCAGCTGTTTGTTCAGGAACAGGACGCACGAAACAATAGCTTCGTACTATACCGGTAAAATTGTTCTTGTCATCTTTCATACGCAACGATACGGTGTGCATACCTGAATGCAGTTGCATCATATCAAGGGTCAAGGCAAAACTTTCACCTGATACATCCGCTGTCCTACGTTGCGTGTAATCATCATCTATCCAGTATTCACATGAGGTAACCCGTGTGCCTTCATTTCGCTTATATCGCGTCACGAAGTAATAACTGCTTACTATCCCACTCCAATTGCCATCAGTATCCTGTATACGAAGGCTTATGTCATGTATTCCCTCAATCAAGTCTTTTGTGTCGATAGAGAAACTTATATTCTCTTCAACTTGAGACAGAGAAACCTTCTTATGATTGTCGTAATTCCGATCTATCCAGTACTCATACGATGAAAGACCTCGGTTCTGTGCGTGGAGTATTGTGAACAATGGAAAGGTGATGAGTATTATTATCCACCTTTTCATATTCGTTGATAGTTTTATTTGTTATTATTGTGCCTTTACCTGTATGTTTACATTTATCTTGCCCTGCGCATCAGTCTGCCTGTCTATTGACTTACTTATAATGCGTGGAATGGCAGGATAAAGTTTGTAGCCAGAACCTCCCTCCGGTCCCACCTTGGTATTGTCGTCTCCCTTCTTATTCGTATTTGGGAATAACGACAAATCCGTTTTGCCTTGGAACAGATTATTGAATGTGTCAACGGTGTTGTCTGAATGTACGCAACCGTCAGCATAGGTTATTGTCATAACATAATCGACCTTTACACCTTCCTCTGGAGCTGAGCGGAAGAAAATGTTGCTGTAATACTGTCCCGGTGACTCCAATTTCTTCGAATCATCTTCTATTCCTATTACACAGTTGCGGAATATATTATTATTCAGATGAGAACCATAATATCCATGAAATACAGTGCTATTTATGAAAGTTACAGGTTTCAAGGCATTATTGTTACCATTAAGGTATCTCATTGTACAGTTTTTATAAATAGAACCTGTTCCTCCACAGTTTGCCTGGTCAATATTACACTGGTCTATCATAGTGTTGGTAGGATTATCGGAAAAATTCATTCTATTTATATAACAATGGCGTATTACAAGATTATTAGTTTCATCACCGTATGAATCAAAGTAATCTTGAATGCGTATGCCCTCTATTCTGACATTTCCTGTTTTTACTCTTATGATGGGCACATACGTTATTTGGTCATCATCGCCATACGCACCAGAACCATATACGGTGATGGACTTTTCAATATCCCTTGAATCAAACTGACCTGCTGAAAGGGTTATTATGGCGCCAGAGCTTGCTGCTTCGTATGCTTCTTTAAATGCAGTAGCACCATAGAATGGGGTTATGACATCTCCTTGTTGCAAAGTTGCCGTAAGAGTTTGCGATTGCGCATTGATGGCTATCGTCATCAACGCAACGAAGGTAAACAATTTCTTCATGGTGTGTAGTTTTTGGTTTTGTTATAAGTGCTTATATCTATTCTATATTATATGACGATTTCCGTATATTCCAAATATCTAATAATGGGTATCTATTAGCGATAGAAATCCTACAAAAACATTCTGACTTTTCAGAGTATGGATTTATTTGTTTTATGTTGATTTAAAGATGGTTATTAGTTATGGTGCTGCAAATATAAAAAATAATTTTTGTTCCTGCAAATTTTTTTACAGAAAAAACGAAGAAAAGACACTGTGTGCGAGCACAATGTCTTTTCTTTGTTTGAATTAAACGTAATTTATTGTTTTAATAGCGATTACAACGCTTTTTTATAGCTTCTGAGCCTCTTTACGGTTTTTGCTTCGAAGTACTGCCAGGCTGAGAGCACGCCGTCGTTGGTCTCCATCATGGCGAGCGTCAGAGCCTTTTTGAAGCCGTACTTCTGATACCAGCGTATGAGGTCGTCGAAGAGGATGGCGTTGGCGCCCTTCTGACGGTATTCGGGTAGTACGCCTATCAGGAGCAGGTCAACGATGTCGGTGTTGTGCCATTTCAGCGTACGCAACAGGTGCCACCAGCCGAAGGGGAAGAGTTTGCCGTTCTTCGTCTTGCGCAGTGCTTCGGAGAAAGACGGAAAACTGACGCCGAAGCCCACCAGTTCTCCTTCAGGAGACTCCTCCGTCTTCTTGTTTTCATCAAAGATGAATGTGATGAGGTTAAGGTCGGCTATGCTGAGATAGTCATTCACCAGTTTCTTTATCTGTCTGTCAGTAAGTTCAGAGAACTCATAAAGGTCTTTATAGCACTTATTCAGCACGTGGAAGAACCTCAGGCCGTATTCACCCATAAGCTGTTTCTTCGTGAGCTTATGCGCCTTAAGGTTATAACGCTTGCCTATCATCTGTGTTATCTTCGCCATCTTCTCCGGCACCTCGTCGGGTATGGTCACGAGCTGCTGTATCCAGTCGTTGTCCTTCTTGAAGCCGAGCCTTTCCAGGTGGTGTTGATAGTATGGGAAGTTATGGTTGGCGTGCATCGTAGCCATAGTGTCGAAACCCTCAACGAGCATACCCTCGCGGTCCATATCCACGAAGCCCATCGGACCTATTATGGTGTCCATGCCCTTCTCCTTTCCATACTCCATGACACGGTTGATAAGAGCCTCGCTGACTTCTTCGTCGTCGATGAAGTCGAAGTAGCCGAAGCGCACGCACCGCTGCTGCCACAGCTCGTTGGCCTTATGGTTGATGATGGCGGCCACGCGTCCTGCCTCGCGCCCGTCCTTGTAGGCCATAAAATACTCAGCCTCGCAGAATTCGAAAGCAGGATTTTTCTTGCGGTCAAGATCGTCGCGCTCGCCCATGAAAAGATAAGGCACGGTGCAGGGGTCATCCTTGTATAGTTCAGTACGGAAGTCGATGAAACGCTCTGTCTCTTTCTTTGTCTTTACAATGCGTATTTCTATCATTTTGCCGTATGTTATTGTTTTGTCTGCAAAGTTACGAATTTTTTCACAGACCGCCAAACAAAGCGTGGAAATTAAAATACAAAATGTTTTCCCAATACAGAAAAAAATCGTAAATTTGCATTTGAAAAAATCGACTCAGCAAAAAGCAAGAAGAAGATGATATATGTAAAGGGTTCGGGTTGGATGTGTAACAACATCCTTCAGTATGCGCATTTCTATGCCTGGGGCAGGGAACATGGTCGTGAGACCATGTCGATGCGCTTTGCTCATAAGTTTCAGCATTTCCACATCTGTGACACGCCCCATCATAATTTCTGGCGTTACGTAGTGGGTAAGTATGCAGCCGCATGGGGATTGATTCCCACTTTGGAGTTTAGGGAAGCCGGTGCTGACACCGCGCGGCAGGAGCAGGAGATGCTGCGCCACAAGCATATTGCCGTGGTTGGGTGGGAGGCCCGTTGGTATGACCTCTTCCTGAAGTATAAGCAGGAGATACTGCAACTGTTTGCCTTCAAGGACTCTGTTGCGAAGGCTTGTGAGAAGATCCTTTCAGAGACACCTCAAGGCAGTTGCCGTCTGGGCGTACACGTGCGCCGCGGCGACTATGCTACGTGGTATGGAGGTCGTTATTTCTATTCTGATGAGCAGTTTGTGGGTATTATCAGACAATTCCTCGGCTTGCATCCTGAGACGGTAGTGTATATCTGTGGCAATGACCCCTCGCTCAACAAGGATTTATACCGCAAGGCTCTTGCTGATACCCGTGTGGTGTTTCCTGAGGGTAATGCTGCCGAAGACCTTTATGTGCTTTCGGAATGTGACTATCTGATAGGACCGCCGAGCACCTTCTCGCTTACGGCTTCCATGTATCATGACACTCCGCTCTACTGGATAAAGGATGCCAAGGCTCCTCTTACCGATGCTTCCTTCGGGCATTTCGATGATTTGTTCAGGAAGATACTTTGACGTGGTTACAACGGAATGATGTCTTTCCCAAAGAAACTTATTCTCCCACAGATTTCACGGATTACGCAGATATTCCGTGATATTCGAGTAATCCGTTGTCAAAGAAAATAATCCATGTAATCAGAGTAATCTGCGGGAGATACTAATCTATCTAAGCCAATAGACAAAGCGTTTGTAGGCATATTTGAAGCGCCAGCGCAGACCCTCAAAGGAGCGCACACGTCCCATGGACGACGTCAGCGTGCCGTTGAAACTGCCCTGAGTGGCTAAGGCGGGTTCACACCAGAGGAAGTCCAGCAGTCCTTTTTCGTACAGATGTACGTAGTAATGGTCAACGGCGTAGTCGCATCTGTTTGCGGCTACGTCGTCGGTTATCACTTTTGCTGCTTTTTGGTTGATATACAATGCTCCGTTGAACCTCACGCGACCATGTGGAGCCTCATACAGCCACTGCCCCTTTTTCCTCTTGGAGCGTGGTATGAACTGCAGCGAGGAGTCTTCCAGCGAGATTATTACCGGCTTGTCGGCATGGCAATGGTTTAACTCAGCGAGCATCTGCCCGAAGTCGTGCTCGAAGCCCTTGTGGAGCACTATGTCATCCTCCAGCACCAAGGCACCTTCCAGCCCGTGTTCCACGATATACTGGCAGGCCATCAAGTGCTTGATGGCACAGCTGGTGGCTCCACTGACTTTATATATCTCGCAGTCTTTCTTCAGATAAGCATCAATGACATCCTGTGTCAGTTCATCCTTGTCGCCATCGAGTATGTACTCCGTTTCCATAGGCAGACCTTTCAGCTGCTGCTCCATGTGGTGCAGGCGTTCAGTCAGCGGTTTAGCATGAATAACAAGTGTTTTTATCATGAGGTATTCATTTGTTGCGTTGCCAAAGTTACGAAAAAAACTTTGTTCTCATGTGTTTCCCCCCCTCTTTTTACGCATTTTTAACGCTTAGCAGTTCCAATGTGCTAAAATAGAAAACTTTGACTTTTAACACGTATGAACACAAATTATCCATGAATTTAATGATAATTACATGGGCATTTATAGTTGAAATAAAGTCAGCCCCACAAGTTTAACAGTGAGGCTGACTTTTTTATTTATTCAAACAGCTCCAAGAACCATTTAAGAACTATACCATCATAATGGTTGTCCTTTAACCAACGACAAATAATAAATTCAAATAATCCTATTGAAGAAAAAATAACAAAAATAATAGGAAATATCCAATATGGTATTTTTTCATTATATGAACATTTCTCATATTGTTTTATTATTTTTCTGAATTTTGCCTTATAGTATGAATAAACGCAGAAAAAGAATATTGATAAGATAATGAACGAATCACTTGTTCTTGTCTTCGGTTCCCAACCAAATATTATCAGTGGTAATCCAAACCATATTATAGGAAGTGTTCCCAATAGGAAGGCCGTTATAGCCAACGAAGCTAAGGCTATTGGCTCTTCATCGTCTTTTTCCATGTACTTATAAACACGAAAAAACATATAATTAAGAAACTCCATTAATCTACCAATTTACAGAATATTTCAAATTGAGGTGCTCACGTATGTCTTTACTTGTGTATTTATATGTCATATAGTCCGAACCTAAATATAATAATCCTGCTGCTAAGCCATAAAGACCTCCAAATACAGAAATCCCAGTAACTCCTATATCAGCAATATTACCCACACCAATACGATTATTGATGTAAACATTAACACCATTCTCTATTATATTGGTAATCATGGTTACCCTACCTAACACCTTCGAGGCATAGCTCAGTTTCTGCGGTACCACCTTTCTGTAGATGTCAGAGTTCTTCGTCTTGAACCTGTATCCCAAGCGGTCGCGCGAGAATTTGAACGCTTCCCATGTCAACTTTGACTTGGTGTGTGTGCTGAGAGCGCTCCACCTTTTTCCTGCATAGTCCACGCCTGTCTCTGCAAATCCCACTTGGTTGCTATATGACATACTGTAGTCATAAGGCTGCTGCCACGGCATCATCTTCAGCACGTCCGTCTCTTCATATCTGTCATAACGGCTACTACCATCATCACCTGTATGATTGAGGGCTCCTATGCTGAAACCTAACGACGCACCGCTATACCAGTCGCCGCCGAAGGCTAAGGAGCCGACTGCTCCTGCCGCCGTAGTGGCATTGACTATGCCGTCAGCACTCCATCCTGCCCACTGCGCGCCAGAGCCTGCGAAAGAGGCGAAGGCACCGCTTGCAAGACCTGAGTAGAAACTGCCGCCCTGTAATGCGCTCTGCACACCGCCAGAGATTCCGTGGGCACCTGCGCGGAGCAACTCGCCAGCTAAGCCACCTGCTGCATGACCGAACAATCCTCCTATGCCATAACTCATGCCGGAACCTAAGGCACCGAATGCGGCTGCTTTCCAGATGTTTTGTCCCTCCGCAGCAGCGCAGAACATGCTTAAGCCTACGTTTATTGCCAATGCCGCAAGGAAACTCTCTCCGCTCGGGTCAGTATATTTCTGCGGATTGTTTATGCAGTATGAGTAGCGGTTGAAACTCTGCGAGTTCTCCGGCAGCTGCACGCAGTTATCTGGACTCAGGAACCTGCCGATGGTCGGGTCATAGACCCTG